>CAMLYK010000001.1 GCA_946491735.1 uncultured Clostridia bacterium
AATTTTTTTTATATTTTTATTTATTTTTTTATTTTTATTTGTAATTTTTTAATTCAAAAGACATTTTATTGACTTTTATTTTTTTACTAGCAAATTTTTTGTTTGCTAAAATTAATTTAAACAATTCACATAGAGGTATAATAATTATTGATGCAATTATTACAACAATCCATTGTGAAATATTTAAATATTGCAATCCAAACAATGGATACATTATTGGAACACAAGCAACAAACAGATTGATAAATAACGTGATCAAAAAGCAAATATTAAACGCCCTATTTTCTAAAAGATTTTTTTCGAAAATACTAGAATTCGTCTTACAATTTATGCTATGTAGCAATTGCATAAAGATAATTGTAAAAAATACCATACTGCTTGCAACATCTGGCGAATAACATTTGATACCGACGACATAGACCACCATAACGATGAGCGTTTGCAAAATTGATTGATAAACTATTGCTACACCCACCTTCCCGCCGAACAGTCCCGAATGGCTATCTCTAGGAGGAGATAACATTACATCCTTTTCCACTTTTTCCAGTCCAAGTGCGAATGCTGGCAGGCTATCAGTCACCAAATTTATGAAAAGCATTTGAGCAGGGAGCAGGAACGTGTATTCTGGAAAGAAAATTAAAGACAACAACATACCAAACACTTCCACACAGTTTGTTGATATTAAAAATTGAAGTGCTTTTTGAATATTGCTATATACTTTTCTACCTTCCTCCACTGCTACCACAATTGAAGAGAAATTGTCATCCGTAACGACCATGTCTGCAACGTTTTTTACCACGTCAGTGCCAGACTTACCCATGCCCACACCGATATCTGCAATTTTCAAGCTTGGAGCATCGTTCACCCCATCTCCTGTCATCGCCACAATCTTTTTCAAACTTTTATATGCTTTGACTATTCTGACTTTATGTTCAGGAGAAACGCGCGCATATACAGTATATTTATTGCACACTTTCCTCAGTTCTTTATCTGTCAATTTGTCCAGTTCTTCACCAGTAATTACCTGATCAATGCTTTTTGCGATATTCAACTCGTTTGCTATTGCAAAAGCGGTACGTTTATGATCTCCCGTGATCATTATCGGCTTTAATCCTGCTTTAAAGCATTTTTCAATGCTAGATTTAACTTCTGGACGCGGATTATCCATCAGTCCTGCCAAGCCCAAAAATATCATATCCTCTTCAAGATCATCATTCGGATTAAATTCATCAAATGCTTTATAGCAAAACGCAATCACTCTCAATGCTTTGTCAGTCATTTCGTCATTTGCTCTTTTAATCCTATCTAAAATAGGTTCTGTAAGAGGTACAATTTTATCATTCAACTTGATATACTTACATTTCTTTATCAACATTTCGGGGGCACCTTTTGTATAACTCTTTATGCCTCCATCATTTACGATAACGCTCATCATCTTTCGAGTCGAATTGAAAGGTATCTCATGGATGATCTTGTGCTCTGTTCGCTGTCCTGAACCTAAGGCATATTCATATATAGCACATTCTGTGGGTTCGCCGATTACTTTGCCGTTTTCTAATTTTGCATTGTTGCAGAGCAACATGCAATTCATCGCCTCATGATATGCCTCTCCTGTTTTTATATCAAAACAATCATCAAAAAATGTTTTTACGACCTGCATCTTATTTAATGTCAATGTGCCAGTTTTATCTGTACAAATAATTTCACAACTGCCTAACGTTTCGACCGCATGCAAATGTTTTATTATACATTTTCTCTTTGCCAACTGTTGAACTCCCAATGCCAAAATTATGGTTATCACAGCAGGCAAACTCTCTGGAATTGCCGCAACCGCAAGGGCCACAGAAGTCATCAATGCGTCCATAAAGCCATTGCCACTTATCAATTCAATCAATAAAATTACCACACAGACTACTAAGACTACATAGGTCAGTATTTTCCCAATTTTGTCAATAGATTTTTGTAACGGTGTGATCTCTTTTTTAGCATTGAATAGTAAATTTGCGATTTTCCCAAGTTCAGTTTCTTTTCCTGTAGCAACCACGACACCTTTTGCTTTCCCTCTGGTCAGCATACTCCCTGAAAACACCATGTTTTTTCGCTCCGCCAGTGGAGTGTTTTTGCTTAAAACCAGATCTGAATTTTTCTCTACCGGTACACTCTCTCCTGTCAGTGAACTTTCATCGACGGACAAATTATTTGTTTCAATTAGTCTTATGTCTGCTTGGGCGACATTGCCCGCTTCCAACTCAACAATATCTCCACGAACCAATTCCGAACTATCGACGTTGATGACGACGCCATTTCGCACTACTTTTACTATTGTCTTGGAATATTTGTTAAGGTCGTCCAAACATGCTTGTGCTTTATTCTCTTGAAATACACCTATCAGCGCATTCATTATGACAATAAACAAAATTACAAATCCCTCAAACAGATCTGCATATTCTTTGTTGACGATTGCTATTACTAGCGACACAATTGCCGACAGCAATAGTATAGCCACCATGATATTTAAAAATTGCTTAAAAAAACTTTTTATGAACGACTGTCTTTTCTCGCGCTCCATTTCGTTTTTTCCATATTTTTTCAATCTTTGTTGAGCTTCTTTTTGACTTAATCCATTGGGATTGGATTCAACGATTTCAAGTACTTTGTTTGAATTATAATAATACATATTGCCTCAATTTAATGTATTAAAAAATTAATATAAATAGAACATATCCATATTTTTAATTAAATCAATTAAAAAAATTGTATTTTGGATTCTAATGTGATAATATAAAATTGGAGTTTGTATGAACGATGAGATATCAAAACTAAAAAAAGAAACAAAAGTTGATGAAAAAAATTTAAATGAACTAGAAAAAATCATTAAAGACATGGGATTGAACGAAGAAAGTCTAATTGTTTCTCTAGTTTATATTGCAATACGAAGTGGACAAAAAACTATCGATGAGATTTCCACACTGTATCCAGAAAATGTGATAAATACTGTTAAAATTTTGATGAAATTAGATAAAATTAACTACTCTCAACAAGCGACTGAAGCCGAAAATATACGTAAAATGTTCTTTGCTATCACAAAAGACATTCGTACAATCATGCTAAAAATTGCATTTGTAGTGACCGAATTGCGCTATATTGATGATTTGAAGGAAAATGATAGAATTGAACTAGCAAACTCAATATTTGCATTGTTTGCCCCACTTTCTGCCAGATTGGGATTATCTGCATTTAAAACTGAACTAGAAAATGGCGCTTTTAAAATTTTAGATCCAAAGAAATATGATGAAATTCAAACCGAAGTGGACCTACGCTTCCACAAACGCCAACCAATTGTCGAAAGATTAAAAATACTCGTGAATAATTGCATGCAGGATTTAGATATCAAAGGTAGAGTCTATGGTAGGAAAAAACATATCTACAGCATATACAAGAAATTATCTGATCATTCATTGGACAATATTTATGATTTGATCGCCGTTCGAGCAATAGTCAAGACAGTATCCGAATGCTATGCACTTTTGGGACGTCTTCACTCTGTGGTTGAACCAATGCAGGACAGATTCAAAGATTATATCGCCATACCTAAGCCAAATGGCTATCAGTCTTTACACACGACAGTTATATTCGAGGGCTTCCCTGTGGAAATTCAGATCCGAACGGAAGAGATGCACAAATATGCAGAATACGGTGTGGCAGCACACTGGCTATATAAAGAGAAGAAAAACAAACAAGACTCTCTCGACATACGTCTAGCATGGCTCAGACAAATGATGGAAAATGAAAACGTAAGCATTGATGAATTGGCGAAATCTCTTAGCCAAGATATATACAACAACGAAATCTTTGTCCAAACTCCTAAGGGAAAGGTTATATACTTGCCATCCGGATCCACTCCAATAGATTTTGCATATGCAATTCATAGTGAAGTTGGGAACAAATGCATTGGAGCAAAGATTAATGGGAAAATGTCTACAGTGACATCGATTTTAAATAATGGAGATGTGGTAGAGATTATCACGAATCCGAACTCAAAAGGTCCCTCTCGCGATTGGTTGAAGATATGCAAAACTAGTGAAGCTCGCAGCAAAATCAATTCTTTTTTCAAAAAGAATATGAAAGAAGATACTATAAAACTAGGAAAATCACTTTTAGAAAACGCCATAAAAGACAAAGGATATGTCGTCAACAAGTTATTGACAAAACCTTATCTAGATGAAATCTTAGACTATTATAATATGTCTGAAATAGATGAATTATACACAAATATTGGGACGAACGCAATCTCTGCCAAATACATTGCAAACAAACTAGTAAGTTCGTATCAAAAACAAATCAAACAGGAAGAAAACATAAATACTCAAGCCACAAAAATCAACCTATCCACTCCAACAGACAAGCAAATTCAGCTAAAAGGTTTAAATAACATATTGATAAAATTTGCAGGCTGTTGCAAACCTATGTACGGAGATGATATTGTCGGATTTGTATCAACTGGACGAGGAGTAATAATCCACCGTTCAATCTGCCCTAATTTGAGTTATTTTGATTCCAACAGAATCATTGATGCGAGTTGGAAACCTTTAGAAGAAAAAACAAAATCGAGCAAAAAATCTAAAAATATCAAAAAAACGGCAAAATAATTGCTGTTTTTTTATAAAATTACAAAATTTATCAATTTTGTTTGTTATTCAAATCAAATTTAGGTATAATATTTATAAATTTTATCTAGGAGAATTATGAAAAAACGAATACTTTTGACCTATATGGAATCAGGTATGGGACACATCACATCGATCAAATCAATTTCGGATGCACTGAAAAATCTCAATGATGGCAGCTTGGAGTTGATTGACAGTTATATAATGCAGGAGGATAAAAATCCCACTCTATTGCGATTCAATAATTTTATAATTCATCAGACTAAACAAACCAATAAGATCAAAGGTTATGGCACATTTGTCTTTACTGTGCTCGAAATTTTGGGCAAACAAAAATTCATGGTCGGAGTCCATCACACATTATTTAGACGTGCATTGAACGAAGCCTTGAAAGCCATTGACAAACACAAACCAGATGTGATTGTCAGCACACACTATTTTATGACACTATGTGCGATTGAATATAAAAAACGTTATAATAAAAATTGTATTGTCGTCACCTATAATCCAGACAACAACATTCATGCTTGGTGGGATAATCGCGATGGTCTATTCATAGTCAACAATCCACAAGCCTATGAAGAAGCGATAAAACGTAGACATTTCAATCCTAATGAAGTAAAACAGGTATATTTTACTGCACGTGATGAAATCATCAATGCACATCAAGACAAACAATTATATAGAGAAAAATATAATATACCGAAAGATAAATTTTGTGTAATAATTGCAGACGGAGCATACGCCAGCGCAAATGCCAAATCTGTTTGCAAGGAGTTGTTGAAAACCAGTTTGCCTATCACAATTATTATGTTGGCAGGCAAAAATCAAGAGGTTTATGACTATTTTAAAGCACAAGAAAATACGGTCAATAAAAATATCACATTGATCACTTCTGGCTTTACCCCAGATGTGCATGAACTTTATTGTGCAAGTGATGTGTTTATAACAAAAGCTGGACCAAATGCCATTCTTGATAGCGTGTTTATGAACACTCCTGTAATTGTAGACTATTATGCTCATCCAATAGAAAAAGCCACAACAAAACTATTCATTGATAAATTTAAGTGCGGTATGGCGATATATAAACCTAAGAAAATTAGGAAAAAGATTGAAGAAATCATTCAAAACCCTGATCTATTAAAACCTTATATTGATAATTGCAAAAAGATTGATAAAAATCAAAATGGTGCCGAAGATGTGGCAAAATTTATCATAGAGGAAATAAAAAAGTTAGATGAAAAAACCAATTGACACCACGTATAAATATGATGAACATGCCATGGAACTCAATCCTAATTCAGAAGAATACAAAGCAATTCTTGATAGATTGGCTACAGAGGGAGAATTTGATGTACATACGACAAAATTCAAAACCAGCAATGCAAAGCAAATCAATGGCAAATATGTATATGTTCCTAAAAATGTTCTATATAAAATTACACGTGCTGTATGCAAAACAATATTATATGTATTTCGTCCATTAATTAATGGTCTAGCTTTTCATTTGAAAGTCAAAGGCAGAAAAAATTTAAAGGGAATAAAATCCGCTGTCACAATAAGCAATCACGTACATTACCTAGATATTCTCATGAACATGCAAGCAATCAACAAAAAAAATTTTTATGTGCTAGCTGCCAATCACAATATGAAACGCGGTCCAGTAGGATATATCTTCAAAGCATGTGGAGTGTTGCCATTGTCTTCCTCAATTGATGCATCCATCAACTTGAATAAGACCATCAAAAACATTTTAAGCAAAGGAGGATTTGTACACATCTATGCAGAATCTGCACTTTGGTTTAGATATGAAAGAAGCAGACCACTCAAAATCGGTGCATTCAAAATCGCCAGCGAAAATAATGTCCCAGTAATTCCCACTGTGATACTGTTTAGAAATAAAAGCAAACTTGAATTTTTCAGACGAAAAAAGACTATCACTATTCAGATTGGTCCCGCTATATATCCCGATCCAAATTTAAGCATACGTGAGAGTGCAGAGAAGATGCGTGAAATCTGCCAAAAATATTATAACGATACCGTATGCGACTTTTATGGTTATGACAAATCCACATATAGCATATATGAATCACCAAAAAAATCCAATTCAAAGACACTAGACATAAATGCAAATGTAGCCACAATAGATGAAGATGAAACGGACAAAATTTAATATGAAAATAAAAAATCGACTGAAAAGCCGATTTTTTTAAGCAAGTACTTTTGGTTCTTTGAAAATACAAATGCAGATAATATCAACAAGCCAAAGTGCAATCCATCCCAAAATTATCCATAGAATTCCACCAAGTATCAAAGAAATTTTGCCATATGCTGCACCTTTGATTATACGATATACCGCCCATATTAAGTCTAGTACAGGTAGTGCAAAGACAATTTTTAACCATAGCGGTGCATCATCCATCCATTTTACAAATCCTTTCATGTTCACTCCTTTTTAATAATATTAATATTATACATAAATTATTACCATTTAGCAAACAAATTTATCTAAATATCAAAAATAAACTTTAATTAAGCATACTTTTAATATCAAATACAAAAAACTTGACAAAATATCAAAAAATTATGATAATAAAAATGAGGAGAAAAAATGAAATATGGAGATATCATCTATTATGATGACGAACTAAATGATGAAATAATTGATTTTAAAATCAAATCAATCAAGATAGATGAAAATTATACATATATTCACAAAAATCCTTTTTATAAATTTTGGTCATTTTTTACTTATAGATTAATTGCCACACCGGCTATTTGGATTTACTATAGATTATTTAAAAAGATTAAATTTGAAAACAAAAAAATCTTAAAGCAAGTAAAAAATGGAGGCTACTTTATTTATGCCAATCACACCAATCAATTCTCAGATGGATTCAGTCCCACACTAATTTGTTTTCCCAAAAAGCCATATATAATTGTAAATCCAGACAATGTATCAATTAAGTTTTGGGGCAAGTTCACTCGTATGTGGGGAGCACTCCCTCTGCCAGATACTATTGTTGCTGCAAAGAAATTTAATCAAGCTATTGAACATATATTATCTAAGGACAATCCTATTCTCATTTATCCAGAAGCACACTTGTGGCCATATTATACCAAAATTAGACCATTTGACAATAAATCTTTTCGTTATCCTGTGAATTTAAACAAACCAGTATTCACTTTTACCACAACCTATCACAAAAGGAAACATTCAAAAAAACCAAAAATTGTTATTTATGTAGATGGACCATTTTATCCTGATCGCTCGCTGGATAAAAAATCAGCAATGCAAAAACTCAGGGATGAAGTCTATCAAAAAATGTGTGAGCGAGCAAAACTTAGTGACTATGAATTTGTCAAATATGTTAAAAGGAGCAAAGATGATTAATATTCTATTCGGCGGCAACTATAAGGTTTATGACGGAATCTTATTATGTCTTATGTCAATGACTAAATATACAAATGAGGAATTGAACATATTTATTCTTTCTGCCGAACTTACCGAACTTAATCCTGACTATCGTCCTATTTCGGAAGACAATCGAAAATTTTTAGACTGTTTAGTCAAACAAAAAAATCCTAATAGTCAAGTCAAATTGATAATATTGGGAGATGAATTTAAAGATTGGATAACAAAATCTCAAAATAAACTTAGTGTATACACTCCATATACATTTCTTAGACTGTTTGCGGACAAAATTGAATCAATTCCAGACAAAATCATATATCTAGACACGGACATGATGCTTAACGGGGATATAAAAGAACTCTTTGATATAGATATTTCAAACTACGAATTAGGAGTAGTGAAAGATAGATACGGTCATATCTTCATTCGCCCAAAATATTTCAATGCGGGCATGCTTTTAATGAATATGAAAATGATCAAAGAAACAAAACTATTCGACAGAGTGAAAGAACTATGCATCAATAAAAAAATGGGATTCCCTGATCAGACTGCATTAAATAAATGTTGCAAAAAGAAACTTTTTCTCCCTCGCCGCTTCAATGAACAAGGCAACTTATGCCCTGATACAATCATTCAACATTTTAGCAAACGAATCAAATGGTTACCATATTTTCACACTCAAAACGTGAAGCCTTGGCAGATAGATAAAGTGCACGAAGTGTACAAATGGCATCAATACGATGATATATATGATCAATTTATAAAAATAAAAAATGAAAAGACAAAATAACTTTTTACTGAAAATTAACTGAAATAAAAGGACAAAAATGTTAAGTGTAGATATATTAAAAGAAGATCCAAATGAATATAAAAAATATATTGAGATTCAGGCTCAATTTGAGCGTGATGGCAATTTCAACACCGACATAAATGAAAATTCATATGATGGAACGCTGCCAGTCACTGAAGATTTTGAATTTATCAAAAAGGGAATAAAAAATGCTTTTAAGCATGCAATATATTCTACTGCGATGCGAATTTATACAAATAAGATTTGTAAACTTTTGAAAGTCGAAATCAAAGGGAAAGAAAATTTGAAAGGGATAAAATCTGCCATAATCACTTGCAACCATATCAGCAAATTTGATTCATTTGCAATTAGAAAAGCGGTGGGTATCAATATCATGTTCGTGGCTGCGGACTATAATAACTGGGCAGGCACAATGGGAGAAACTGCTAGACACACTGGATATCTTCCTTTATCCAACAAGTATAGTGTTATGAAAAAATTTAATCAGGCGATGGAATACTATTTGAATAAAGGGAAAAAGATTTTAATTTATCCAGAACAAGCCATGTGGAGAGATTATGAAAAACCAAGACCAATGAAAGATGGAGCTTTCCACTATGCAGTGAAACACGATGTACCCGTGCTTCCACTTTTCATCACATTCCGAAATAGCGGGATTGTAGAAAATGGAATTGAATTAAAATACTACACTGTCAATATATTAAAACCAATATATAAACAAACTAATTTAACTGACAAAGAAAACATAGACTATATGCGTAAAACTAATTATGCAAGGTGGAAAGAGTGTTACGAAAACACATATAATAGACCACTAACTTACACAACACTTGACAAATCCAAAATCAAAATTTAATTACAAATTGAAATATCAAATAAAGATAGTGAGTTGCTATCTTTTTTAATTTAGTATTACTTGTGAATTTAATATACAATATATTTTTTTCTACAAACTAAATAAAATTTGTTGTATTTTATTAATTCATTTGTTTGAAAAAATTGTCTACAGATGATATAATAATAACGTCTAATTTTAGGAGAATGTATGAGTAATCAGTTTAAAATCATTGTAATGAGCAATTTTAAAGACAGAGGTGCAATTATCGGAGAATATATAAAACAAAACCTCAAAACTGATGATTCAAACATAATTTATGCCAAGAACGAAAGATTTCAAAATGGCGAAGGCAAAGTTATCCTAACAGAAAGTGTTAGAAACAAAACCATATTTATAATTAGTGATGTATCAAATTACGGTGAAACATATACAATGTATGGGCACATCAATCACATGAGTCCAGATGAACATTTCCAAGATATCAAACGTACTATTTCAGCAATTGCAGGTAAGGCAAAAAAAATAATAGTCATTATGCCTCTACTCTATCAATCAAGACAACATAGAAGACTGATGCGCGAATCTCTAGATTGTGCAATGGCTCTTCAAGATTTGGAACATTTAGGTGTAGATAGCGTGCTGACATTTGACGCTCATGATATTAATATTCAAAATGCAGTATCCAGAATGAGTTTTGATTCATTCTTCCCTAATTATCAAGTTATGAAGACCCTTTTGAAAAAGGAAGATTTCAAAATTGACAAAGACAATATGATAGTTATCAGTCCTGACACTGGCGCAATGCAAAGAGCAATCAAATATGCCAATATGCTTGGACTAGATGTTGGTATGTTCTACAAAAGACGAGATTACACCCAAATTGTGAATGGGAAAAACCCTGTCGTTCAACATGAATATTTGGGTCGAGATGTGAAAGGAAAATACATATTAATCGTAGACGATATGATAGCCTCGGGTGGTTCAGTAATTGATGTGGCAACCGAAATGAAAAAACGCGGTGCCCTAGGCGCATATATTGTCGCGACATTTTCTTTCTTCACTGACGGAATTGAAAAATTTGAAGACGCATACAAAAAGGGAATAATCAAGAAAATTTATACTACAAACCTTACATATTTGCCAAACGAATATAAAGGCAAATTGTGGATATGCTTAGTCGATTGTCTTGAATTCTTAGCCCGCATTATCACAAACATTATAGAAGGTCAAAGCATCAGCTATCTCGTCGACTCTGACGAAAAGATAAAACAACTTCTGCTCGAACATAACCGCCACCTAGTTTAATCTATAAATGTAAATTGGACTTTTAATACTCTAATTCCAATAATAATTAGAAATTTTTTTTGATGCCGATTGACATATTCAATTTTTCCCCTATAATCAATCGTCTGCATTGAAGAATTTATTTTCCAATAAATATTAAAATATTTTAAATTTAACCTAATTAAATCAAATGTGCTAAATATAAAATTTTATAATTAATATACATTGACAAACATTTTAATTAATGTTAGAATAAAATTGCATTGTTAAATCAAATTAAAAATCTCAATAATTTCAGCATTTGCTACTGTGGCTCAGCGGTAGAGCACCACCTTGGTAAGGTGGGGGTCGCGGGTTCGATTCCCGCCAGTAGCTCCAAACTAAAAAATCGCTAAACTCTTTTATTTATAAGGGTTTTAGCGATTTTTTCTTTTTAATTTTAGAGTACACTATTCTTTTTTAAAATGCAATATATGTTAATTTTAATGAAAACCGGTGTCGACTTTTTGCATAAAAAGGACCGAAAATTGAAAATTTGGCTTAGGTCTAAAACGCCTAAAACTATCAAAAACTGCTCCCGTAGGTGTCAGAAGTTATTTTTTAGGGTATCTTTTTTTTGGCACACTTTTATGAACTTTTAAATCTTCTTCTGAAACCATAATATCTGCTATATCTTTTCCAGTATAAAATTCAGAAAAAATTACTTGCCATTTGCCATCAATCGCTTTTTCACTCATAACTGCACCAAAATCACCAACTTTAACTCCTGCTTTTGTATAAGCCGGTTTTTCTTTTATTAGTTCAACTAAATCTAAATACTTCATATCAGTCTCCTTTTAGTCTGCAAACGGCGTATTATTTGTAATTTCACCTTTAGACCCTACCATCCAACCAGTCACTATAAAATATAATCCATTAACAAATTCATTATATGTTGCTTTAAATGGCAATCCTTTTTTATATTGTTCTCTTGCAGTCGTCAGAGTAACAAGCATAGGATAGCTCACACCTGCTTTCTTTTCTAATAATTCTTCATCTTTGCTGAATTTCCAACCACAATTTTTACATTCGCCTTTGTAATATTGATCAACAAAAACATCGTTCTCTCAAACACCACATTTTGATTGTATATTTTTTTCTTTCATTTTACTCCTTTTTTATCCGTTTAATTTGTATTAATAGCGAGTATTAAATAAAACTACATATACTTAGGATTTTCAACTTTATCCCAAATATCTTTTACAAATTCTCCACCGATTTTTGCATTTTGAATGAAATCTTCTTTGTCTAAAAAGAAATATACATTTTCTGGACTCCAACCAAATTCAATTTTTCTTTTCGTGTTGCTTCTTAGATACAAGCAACAATTTAATCCCTTATACCAAAACTCCATTTCACTATAAAAATATAATCCGTCAAGAAAATCATTTAAGTCTGGTCTTAATGGCTTTCCTTCTTGATATAACCTTTTTGCCTTATTTAATGATATTAAATTAGGGAAAATTACTTCGTTCTCGTTTATTTCTCCGAGTCTATTGTTATACCAACCACAATATTGACACTCTCCGTTTCCAGTTTTGCTGGCAAGTAAAGTTTTACCACAAACATCACATTTTTTTTCAAAAATTTTATCATATTGATTATTTTTCATTATTTCTCCTTTTTAACAATAATTCATGTTTGTTTTTTCACCGTTTGGTCCTACATATTCAGTTCTAGGAGGATGTCCGTTATTTTTCTCCCAATTCCAATAATGGTCGTGTGGAAAAGTGTGGGTATTGTTTGAATCGTTGTGGCTCCAATCTCTATCCCAAATGGCTTTACCTTCTGCATCATACCATCTTTGTTGTAATAGTTCCCCTGTAACTTCATCATAATAATCAGTTCTAGAATTTGGAGCGCATCCTTCAATATCTTTTATATTTTTCCCAAATGGGCCATAAACTTTATTTACTCCACCACTTGGTTTACACATTCCCATTATAGCACCTCCTGTGGCAAAAATCCAAATGCTTTAGACTTCGTTTGTCCGTTATCACCTAATAATATAAAATAAATTTCTTTTCCATATAAATTTTCAACCTTTAGAGTTGTAACAAATTCTCCAATAACATTATATTTTGTTTTTATTTTAATACCATCTAAAAACCAAATTATTTTGTTTGCACCTTCAACTGATTTTATATATTCAATGATGTGTTTCGCTGTATTGCATGCCCAATCTGTTCTGTCTGGTTTAAATGAGTTGTAATAAAAATTGTCATTTGAATAAATGTCAAAGATATCAACTAATGCATCGGTGTATTTTTGTACATTCTTTTTATCCTCCGAAGCAAATTTAATGAATTGAGCAACTGAGTAATTAAAAGGGAAAATTGAAGCCCCATCAAAGAACGAAGAAACATGGCTGGCAATATCTTTTTCTTCTGTCGATTTCAAAAAATTCACATACGCATTGAGTATATTATCTAAATTGAAGTCTTTCACTCTAGCCAAACTTATAAGATTTTGTGCAATTTTATTGTTGTATTCGGCACGTTGCCCCTCTGCATTGGTTATATTTTTGATCAATTTCTTTTCTAAATTTTTCATTTCAGTTTTGTTAAACAAGTCTGAAAATTTATCAACAAGTTCTGCTAAATTGTTAAAATCTTTGTTTTTGATTGCAAATTCTATTTTGTCATTGACGATTTTTTTGTATCATCTTTTGACAATCCCTCTTTATATGTTTCAATATAATTGATTAATTTTTTAGAGTCGTAAATCCTGCTCAAAATACTTTCTGGTAAGTTATATTCAAAATTTTTTATAGGTGTCAAATTCTTTAATACTTCAATTGCCTTTTCATCTCCTGCTTTTGCCCTTTCAATGAAACTATTAATCTCTTTTTTGACATAATCTTTATCATTTTTGTATTCTTGATTGATTCGAATAACTTCAATATAGCTCATTTCCTACCTCGCTTATAAAAATAAATTACCACATTTTCAATTTTTGTCAATAAAATTATACTTTTAGTGATTAACTAAAATTCAGTCTTCTTTTACTATAAAAATAAAGCTCTAGCAAAATAAAAAAATTGAAAGAACTAATCTTTCAATTGATTATGATAATAAAAATATACTTACAATTTACAACAAATAGATTAAATTTATTTATTCCCTTTTTTTCGTTCGTAACGAACAAACCAATATGAGAGCAGTGCTCCAAGAACAAATACGATGACTCCGACCACCAAATCTCGAACAATCTCTCCAGTTGAGCCCCATGAAGAATAAACTGCCACCACTTCCGGATTGAAAAACATCGTAATAATTGAACCTAAAGATAGTCCAGCGACTGTATAAAATGTGGACGTTCTATGTCTGTTCAGCATGAATGAAAGACCTTTCGACACTGTAAATAAACCCACTACAAATCCGACAATTAAACACAAATAGACAATGAAAATAGCTGGATTTTCACGAAAATATGTCAAACTCACAGAATTCATCAGTGGAGTGAAATATCCAAATGACATCAAAAGCGCAGTTGCACTGAGACCGGGAACTAATTGAGTGACAGCAATCAAAAAACCAATAACAGCAAACATTATATAATGATAAAATTTTAAATTATCAAAAGTGTGTTGTGCGACATCACTGTAAATAGAAATAACTGAAATCAAAATTGGAATTATCAAACCCACAATGAACAAAATTATACTCTTTGCATTAAGCTTTGTCCCCTTAATTTGATCGGTGACAGCCGGATAGGCACCAAACATCAAACCTGCGAAAAGACAAATAATTATAAATGGCAAAATATTTAAAAGCGCTCTTACTCCGAAAAATCCTAAAACAAAACCTGCAACAACTCCTATCAAAATAGGTAATAAAAATTTAAAACATTTCTTAAATTTTTTGAATATATTGCTGATCGCATATAGCAATTTTTCATACATTCTAAAAATAATCGCCACTGCAGAACCGCTAACGCCAGGCACAATCACTGCCAATCCAATAAATAGCCCTAATATGCCACCTTTTGTCACCTGTGTTTTGTTTTCATATGTAAGATCCATTTCAGTAGATGCTTGACCATCTTGCTTTTCATCATTTAACTGAGCACCATTTTCAATTGAAGGATTTTCATTTGAAGGATTAGGATTATTGTTGTTAGAATCTTTCATAAATTCCCCTTATTTTCAATTATATGCAATTATAGTATAAATTAATTTTACTTGTCAAGAAATTGACAATTAATAATCAAAACAATCAAACAATTGCAAAATATGTATTTGTGAAAAGAGAAAGATTTTTTCATAGACAAAAACACAAAGTATGGTCATAATAATAGCGAAATCAAATAAATAATTAAAATGTGTGCTGGATAAAATATGTAGAATAGCCATTTATTGTTAGCCTGGCCCTTATCCCCATTATATAATAATAGGATAGGTATAGATAGCAATGCAAACAATTCTACATAACTATAAAAAGTTTTATTTTCAACACCTAAATAATTGACCAACCAAAAAAGTACAATCATTATAGCAACAATTATCCACATTAAGCTTCTTTTATCCACTTTATAGTGATAAAAAAGATAGAACACCACAGGTAACAAGACCCCATATATTCCATATGAAACATCAATGCCTAAGGAATTGAGCAACAACACCAAAACGCTGTCAAAATTTCCACTGGAGAGCCCGGCGGACACAACTTTTTGAATCCAAAACTAATTAAACCGCTGATAGACAAACTAAATGGTACAATTGTTGAATGTTGCACTGCGTATCGAGGCAAGAGATATGAAGTGAACGAACATTGGAAAGCAATCAAGGATCACGGTTTTATGGACATTGCCCCATGTGACATAATGGATGAAGAAGGAGAAATCAAAATTCCACTAGAAGGCGGCACACACTTGAACGGTTATGACATTGTTGGAAGCCATATTACCAGATACAATTCAATGCTGATGTTATCTCATTTTAAAGGTCATGCGATGGGAGGCTTTGGTGGAGCATTGAAAAATATGAGCATTGGAGTGGCATCACGAAACGGGAAAGCTTGGATTCATTCCGTTGGTCACACGACAGTTCCAGATAAACTTTGGGATTATGTATCAGATCAAGATGGTTTTTTAGAGAGCATGGCAGAAGCTTGCAAAGCTGTAGTAACCTTTTTCAAACCTGAAAATATGGCATATATAAATGTGGCTAACAATTTGTCAATCGATTGCGATTGTGATTCAAATCCACACGCTCCTGAGATGGCAGACATTGGCATATTTGCTTCAATTGATCCAGTAGCACTAGATCAATGCTGCTATGATCAAATAATGAATTCAACAGATCCTGGCAAACAATCGTTAGTAAATAGAATGTTGAAGCTTCACGCAATCCACACCGTAGAAACTGCAGAAAAATTGGGTATTGGCTCAAGACAGTATCAAATAGTAGATATCGACAAAGATGATGAAAAAAACTGATTTAGAGAGAGCAAAAAATGAATTAAATAAGGGCTATACCTGTGTTTTGATAAAGAATAATTCAAAACATGTATCAAAAAGAACGGGAATAGCTCCCATGATCAATTTCCTTGAAAAAGGGATTGATTTATCCTCTTTTTCAGTAGCAGACAAAATTGTCGGCAAAGCAGTGGCATTGTTATTTGTCAAAGCCAAAATAAAAGAAGTTTATGCCGAAGTTATTAGCGTAGAAGCGATTAAAATATTAGATTTGCATAATATCAAATACTCATACAAAACAAAAACTGAAAATATCATCAATAGAACTAAAACCGGCATTTGTCCTATGGAACAAACAGTGAAAGATATCTCTGATTGTGAAACCGCATATAATGCATTAAGAAAAAAATTATCCGAATTAAAAAATCACTAATTAGTGATTTTTTAATTATTAATAAAACATTGATAATCTTTTTTATAAAATTTTGTTTTTAATTTTAGCTCATATCATTTAATATGTAACTGTCCTATTCGGACAGTTTTCAATTATTAATATACACTATTCAAATCGATATAGTGTGATGTTGTTTCAAGTTCAAATGTTCTACGACTACAAATATTTGTCTTATCATCCGTTTCTGCTATTTCTTCTGGCAAAACAAAATGAATATTAGACAATGTTATATCTGTACAACACTCTCTATCATGTTGTATTGCAAACATTTTATGACCTTTAATTATTTTGCTACCTCCAGTAGTTTCATATAATCTCAATCCAATGGCAATCTGCTTGTTTGGGCATACTTTTTTGACAGTTGTAGTCACACTTAAGAATCTCCCTACACTTGATAAATTTTGAGAATCTAATACAACATTTTTATTGTTTTCACATTCTTCAAAATCTATATTGTGAGTTACCATGTCATTAACATCTATTAATATTGAAGGATTATTAGTTTTTTCACTACATTTACTCATATTCCCTCCTACTTCCATTATATGAATAACTTTTAAAATAGTTAAAGTAATAAATTATAAAACAAAAAATCACTCAAAATGAGTGATTTTTATCCAACATACTTTTTCTTTGCTTCATTGATAGCTTTCACAATATTAGACACAACTTTGTTTTTATTCATCCACCAATCTCTGCTCCAAACACGCATGATTGTCCAACCACGAGATTGCAAAAATTTCGTTCTATACACATCTCGTTCAAGGATCGAATTGCTGCTTTTAAATGCTGCATAATCACATTCAATTCCCAGTAGGTATCTATCTATACTTTTATCATAAATGGCAAGAGATAATTTGTAATCTGTATTACCCAAATTTGTTTCAACGTTATAACCCAATTTTATAAGTTCATTTTTTATATCATTTTCAATTGAATTATTCACCACTTCCAAATTTGAATTTGGCAGGCTTGGTTTGAAACTATCCAAAACAAAATTTGCCTCTTTATACTTTTTGTTAGATATAGCACGCACATATTTTAGATAATTTTTAAATATTTTAGGACCAGCATTTTTGCTCCCCTCAACAATCAATTCCTCAGGTTCTATACTTGTGACAACATATATTTTTTCTTTTGCACGCGTGATTGCGACATTCAATCTGTTTTCGCCTCCCTCAACCGAAAGCGAACCAAAATGTGCCACAACTTTACCATATTCATTGCGTGCATAACCGATGCTAAATATGATTATATCACGTTCATCTCCCTGAACATTTTCTAGATTTTTAATGAATATTGAAGTGTCTTCATTATTTTCTTTTCTGTTTTGTTCACGAATATATGCATCTCTAAACGCCGAATCCTTTTGACATTCAATGTCTATAGCATCTTCAATGGCGTTTTCTTGTTCGGTATTAAATGTGATTATTCCAATAGATGATTTGTTGCGTTTATTCTTTATGAGCTTTTTAAGTAGACTTACCACCGCACTCGCTTCCTCTTCATTCTTCCTAGCAAGCCAATGACCGTTCACTTTTATTCGCTCAATTGGTTTTGAACCTATATTTTTTGATATGTTAGGAGCAATCTGCAATTTGCCATCGTAAAAAGCATAATTGGAGAAATTGATCAATTCTTCATTTTTGCTTCTGTAATGGTAGGTTAGATTTGTGCTGTTAAATCTTGAAGTCGCCAAATCGAGTAAACTTTCCACTTCCAAAGCTGCTTGAGTCGCAAGATCCAATTCATCATCCGAGTCATTACCCATATAACGTTTCACAAAAGTTGCTGTAGGACGCAATTGCTTTGAATCCCCCGCCACCACAATGCTTTTCCCTCGATAGATAGTAGGGAGAGTATTTTCAATAAACACTTGGCTGGCTTCATCAAATAAAATGATATCAAACATTTCCTTTTTCAATGGGAATATAGTTGAAACACTTTCAGGAGATAGCAGCCAACATGGGAAAAGTTTCAACAAAAATTCATTATATAGATCCATCATCTTTCTGATAGGCAAAAGATTTTGTTGTTTTGTTATCTGATATAAATAATTTTTGTTTTCCTCATTGCTATTATAGAATTCAATATATTCGTTTTTGAATTTGTTTAAACAAATTTCTTTTGATATCTGTTTTTCATCTTTCTTTAATGACAATATACGATTGCGTATATTTTCAAAATCTATTATTTTTGACAATTTTTCTTTGTACAATTCTTCATATTTTATCGTTTCATGATAGATCCTTATTTCCATCAACTTGTCTAAAATCTCTTTGTATTGACGTGCATTTTTAGCATTTTCATATGCAAAATTTAGTATTATACGTTCGTCATCCGTTAGCCCCAACAATGATATATTGACATCTCTTATCTCCAAATAATCATTCAATGCATTCAATAACAACTTTAAGAAAATTGAATTGCCATTTATCAAATTATCAATTGTCATCAAAAAGCCCTTTCTGTCCAAGACTTTATTCAACAACGAATATTCGCTAATATAGTTTTGAATATCCTCTAAAGTCGACTTAAAACTCTCTTTGATTTCTTCTTCCTTTTTATTGATTTTATTTTTCACAAAAGGATATGCCGGGAACAGTATCTTAGACCAACGCAAATTAGAATGCAATTTTTTATTTTCCACGCTTGATATCATATTTATTAGTGGTTGCATATCTTCAATCTTGTCCACATCGTTTTCCAACATATATATCAACAATTGTCTGGCATGAGGATGTTTTGCAGTGTCAAATGGAACAATATTTTTTTGAATGACCTCTTTTAAATAAACTTTCATTTGATTTAGTGTATGTATTTCAACATTAGGTTTGATATGATCAATCAATGGATTGTTTTTCTTCAATTCAATGTATCTATAATACAAATTTGCTTTATTCTTTTCTTTGATTATTCTCAAAGTGGAATGCAATCTAGAATAATTCATAGCCATCAGGTCTTTATTTTTTTTCATCAATTTGTATAGAACATAATCATAACTATTTTTACCAATTTTGGCCGAATTCGTATACATTTCTTGTAAAGACAGGCCGAAAGGAGTCTTTGTAAACATTGCATCAGTTATGGTTTGCAGCTCCCCGATTTCTTTATCTATTGCATCTTCCACTCTATCAAAATCCAGATTAGAAATATTTGTGCTAGTTGAATTCATGACTGCTTGATGCATTTGTGCACATCTTTCGTAGAATTCAACCTTGTTTTTTTCGGCATCTGTAATGAACATACATTTAGAGTTTAGCGTATTCAGACGATTGAATACGACCTCTAATGCTGCCTTTTTTTGCGAAACAACGAGCACTTTCTTGTTTTTGCATAGAGCATCTGAGATAATATTGACTATAGTTTGAGATTTACCCGTGCCAGGAGGCCCATATATAACCAAATTATTATACTCATTAAGTTTCGAAATAGCACTCTCTTGAGCGTAATCAAGGTCATTTATGGTATAGATTCGTTCGTCATATTTTTTATTTTTCTTATTGTTTTTAGCTTCCAAGAGTTGTCTAATAGCAGAAGATGTCAGATGTTTCTTTTCAAGCAGAGAATAATCGTTATAAATAGAATTTGCAAGTGGAAATCTTCCTATGACACATGAATTGACAATTTTCAGCCCATCTACAGCATTTGGTTCGGGAATATCTTCAAATTTGACAAATTTATTGTTGGCATCAAAATTATCTCTAATATCAAATTTGTAACCAAAATTGCTTAGATATTCAATGACATCTTTTACTGATTTTAATTTATAATCAATAAGATTATCAAACTCCATGATCATGCCGTCATTTTTCAACCTATACTCTTTGGCATAAGCGAGCATCAAAACTTTGTTGAATTGAATCAATTCATCTGTTTTAGCCTCAATTGATACCGTACTATCATTTTCAACATTGATTATGACAGGAAACAAGATTAGTGGAGCTTTTACCACTATATCTTTGTTCAATACGCCGGTTACAAACGGATAACCAATAAATAATTCATATCTTCCGGTCTCTTTTGCAAACTCGTCAATTTCACGTTTCAAACTGCGCAATGAATTGATCTGCGAAGCAATAATCCTTTTGCCTTCCTCTCGCCTTAAGCGTTCACGCCTTAAATTTTCTGCTTTCTTTTCATCTTGATCCATTTCATCAACAGGCTTGAATTGCGGTTTGATTCTTGATTCGAGATTAAAGTTTTTAAACAACCTCTCCTTCATATTCTTGTTGATCAAAGAATAGCCTGTACGCTTTCCTTTCCATAGGAATGTAAAAAATTCTTGGAATTCATCTTTGTCATTTCCAATCACGGCACCTATATCATATGAATACTTCTTGCTTATATTTTTCGAATATAAACTTCTATTCTTTCCGCTAATTTCAATCAAACGTTCCTTGTAATATTTATAAATTGATCCCATAATACATCCCTTTATAATATTGTAGCAAAAAGTATCAAAATTTTCAACCTAAATAAGCCAACAAAAATGACATTTTAAAAATTAAAATTCAAACAAATGTTAATAAAAAAATAAAAAATATTAATTTTTTTAATTATTTTTTAATATTTTCTATTTATTTTTTGTATTTTAATTAAATTTTATTATTTTTGTTTTAGGTAGTGCAATCAAAACTATTTCCGTGGCATAAATATTTCCGCCATAATATCTGAGATACAAATTATAATTTTCATTATATTTTAAAATCAGTTCAGGAATATCAATTAGATCTGTATTGTTGTGATATACAGAGATGAGTAGAATTGGACTATCAACATATATGTGCTCTTTCATTCCTTTTAAGGCTTTATATTCCCCACCTTCAATGTCCATTTTTACTAAATCTATACTTTCATCAATATCCTCGTCTAAACTGATGCCTTTGACACGTATTTTACCATTATCACTTATTGCATTCGCCGATGATTCAACATTTTCATCAAAATACAGTTCACAATTTTTATCTGTAACGGCTTTATCCCTTATTATGATATTAGAATAGTCTTTAAGATTTTCTTTCATTTTATTAATATTGATTTGGCTTATTTCATAACAATAAATTTTTTTATAAGCATCAATACCATAACTATCAATAAAATCCTTTGTGCTATCCCCAGTAAATGCACCGACATCGACAAAGACTAAATTTTTGAAGCTTGGCATCAAGTCCAAATCAAAATAGTGTCTATACATATTTTCCATCGAATTTTTCAAATGCTCAAAATCAAAATTATAAAAGTTGTTCAAAATTGAAAACAGAATATATTTAGATTTGTAATCTGATAGTTTTTCGTATAATTCAACATATTTGTCTTGATATAATTTGAAAACTTTGGCTTTATTTTTTAACATTTCATAATTGTCATTCATTATTTCCAGTTTGCCCCAATAATTAAATTGATTCAAAAATTGTTCAATTGATAATTGTGTAGTGAACGGGATTGTTCTAAATTTTGTAAACATATGAAAATAAATATCATTTTCATCTTTGCTTTTTATTTCATCAATAAGATTATAAAATAATTCATCTATATAATTTTTCATTTTTCTCCTGATAAAATTTAATTATATTGAATAATTAAAAATATGCTAATTTAATATATGACAGTTAAATTTAATTAGTTAAATATTAAAATTTTTATTTTTTATTAAAAAACAAAAAATAAATAAAAAATCGAATAATTTATTTATTTTTTCAATGTTTTTTATGTATTTTTAAAATTTTAATAAATTTTTTTATTGATTTACTTTACTGTATAATCATATTTGTTTTGATGAAAGCTAGCATTAGCTTTTGAAAATGAATATACATTTGCATATTTATCTTGCATCTCTTTTAATAGTCCCTCACAGCCAAAAGAATAATAATCATTTTCATTTAAAATCAAATGATCCAATAGACTTACTCCCATAATGGAACAGATATCAAAAATTTTTTGAGTGGTATCAATATCTTCCACACTTGGATAGGCTTTGCCGTTTGGATGAGTATGAAACAAAATTATCGCAGTTATCATTTTGCCCGTAATCATTTGAGCAAAATCTTTTAGTCCAATTTTAATATTTATATCATTCATACCTTCTATTTCGAATGTTTTTACTATTCGATTCAAACTATTCAACCCAATGACATACAAATATTCCTTCGATTTCAATTCATAATTCTTTCTGAAATATTCCATGCAATCTTTAGGACAATTTAATCTAACTTCATTTACTTTGGATTTGTATTTTTTAAATAAATCAAATACATCCGGCAAAATTGTGAGAAACAAAGCAGTTTCCTCTCCCACACCATTGACAGTCAAAAGATCGTTGTAATCTGCCTCAAGCACGTTTGAAAATCCATTATATTTATCTATAAGTTCATGTGCAAGTGCATTCGTATCTTTTTGCGGTATCGTATATGTCAACAACAATTCCAAAACTTCATGGATGCTAAGCGATTTTAATCCATACATCCTGACTTTATTTTTCAATCTTTGTCTGTGTCCCGCATGTTTGTGTGCATATTCTTTTTTCATAAATTTATACCATTTATTTTAGGTTAGCACAAATTATAAAAATTTCAAAATAATTTTAAAAATATATATTAAATTGATATAAAAATTTTTGCATTGTGATATAATATTTTATTATATACAATATTAATATTGTATTTATATCAAATTGTATTTATATCAACTTGTAAAAAAGGAGAACTTATGAAAAAATTTAGAGTATTTCTTTTGCTTATAATCATGTTGCCTTGCATTCTTTTTTTCGGTGGTTGCTCTGAAGAAGTATATGTGCTTAGAATCGAAAAAACTGAAACTATTGGCAATGTGGATACTTATACTATTTATTATTCAAATAATACAACATCCAATTTTACCATTGAGAATGGAACAGACGGAGAAGATGGCGAAGATTTGACGATTGAAGCTATATTCAATGCCTTAGTAGAACGTGGAGAATATCCTGATACAAGTAATGAATCTTTCAAGGCATTTTTGTCCGATTATTTGAATATCACATATGAAGAGGATAGTGTCAACAAAGCTGTGGTGAACGCCATGCCTTCTGTAGTAAACATTTATGCAGAACAGCCAGAACAGGTTACGGGAGGTTCATTCCCATATTTCACAGTAGAAAATGAATCTCAAATTTATTGCGGATCTGGTGTTATATATCAAATGGATGACAATTACAGTTATATAATCACGAATTATCACGTAGTTTACTCCTCCACTTCAATATTAGACAACAAGATATCACGAATGATCTATGCTTATCAGTATGGCAAAGATGTCGTGGTCACTGAAACTTCATCAAATGATGCCTATGATGCTCCTACTAAACAATTGGGTGGCGAAGGAATTGAATGTGAATATATCGGTGGATCTATGAATTATGATATAGCAGTTTTAAGAGTGTCTACTTCCGCTTTGAAAGAAATCAATCCTGATGCAAAAGCTGTCACTGTAGCAGATGGTTATAGCTTAGCTGACACAGCCATTGCAATTGGAAATCCTGAAGGAGATGGCATAAGCGTAACAAGCGGGGTCATCTCTGTTGAAAGCGAATATTATACTATGGTGGGTGCGGATGAAGAAACTGTTATAACCTTCAGAGGCATTCGAATTGACACTGCAGTAAACGGAGGCAACTCAGGCGGTGGATTATTCAATATCAAGGGCGAACTAATAGGAATCGTCAACTCAAAACTGGTGTACAGTTCAGATGGCACTCCTATTGACAATATAGCGCACGCATTACCATATGATAATGTGGTAAAAGTGGCAGATAACATTATAGATAATTATAAAAAAAATTCAGCATCTGGAAATTCTGATCCAGTCAAAGTTACAAAACTTACATTAGGACTTTCTGCAACTACTGAAAATAGTCAAACAATATATGACTATATCTCTGGAGAGATCACCATCACTGAGGACACAGTCGTTACGTCATTTAGTAGCAATTCTCTTGCTCAAAGCAGAGGTATGCAAGTAGGAGATATTATCACATCAGTTCAAATCAATGAAACTGAATATGAAATAACACGATATTTTCAACTAAACGACTTGATGCTTACTGTGCGTGAAAATGACCAAGTGATTATAAATATCTCACGAAATCACATCAGTCAATCTATTGTAATTGGAGAAATTAGTTCTAGTATGCTGACCACTGTTGAATAAAAAAATCCTAGCAATCGCTAGGATTTTTTGTTGAACCAAAATGAGTTGTTACATTTCTTGTAATGTATCAATACAGATAATTTTAAAACCTTGCTTTAGAGTTTTTCTTAGACACAAAAGAAGATTAATTTTTGCATTAATTTGCGATTCTTCACCTTCCAAAACTTTAGTTGAACTATAAAATTTATTAAACGCTTTGCACAAATCCATAACTCTCTTTGCGACAAAACTTGGATCACGTTTTTCAAGAGAAGTCTTACAATCATCAATAAAATCATTTAACATTTTCACAATTTCAAATGCGGCTTCATTAAAACAAGAATAATCGCATTCAACAAATTTTGAACTTTCGTTGTTGGTATCTAAATATTTACGCAAAATACTCTCGATTCGCGTATATGTGTATTGCATGTATGGTGCAGTTTCTCCATCAAATGAAAATGCTTTTTCCACATCGAACACACAATCTTTTCCTCTCTCTACTTTTAACACGCTATAATTTAATACTGCACGCGAAACTTTTTTAGCAACATCGTTTGGATTCTCAATTTCAAATTTTCTATCTTTAATCACATCTTTTGCTTTATTCAAAACATAATCCATTAAATCGACCAACACTGCCTGCTTGCCTCGCCTAGAACTAATTTTACCATCAGGCAGGCTAAATCTTCCATACGGAACATGCTCTAACTTGTTTGCGTAATCCAAATGCATCAATTCTGCCACTTTGAACCATTGTTTAAAATGCAAAACTTGTTCAACAGCGGTTAAATAAATCATCTTGTCAAATTTATAATCTTTGTCCCTTACTATCGATGCAGACAGATCGCGTGAAGCATAAAGTGATGTCCCATCACTTTTAAGCATGATCGCTGGAGGCATATCAAAAGCGGATAAATCCACAATCTTTGCACCTTGACTGGTAGTTAGCAATTTTAAAGCAGTCAATCTTTTTATCAATTGAGGTACAAATTGATTGAAATACATCTCACCGCGGAAGTCATCAAAATTAATTCCCAGGATCTCAAATTTTTCTTTCGCATCAGCAAGCGAGATTTTAACTATCTTTTCATAAATTGGATAAATTTCAGGATCTTTTTCTTCAATTTTTTTGAAAAGATCACGTGCCATTTGAGTATAACTTTCGTCTTTTTCTTCCAATTGATTGAATTTCACATAGTAATCTTGAAGTGCGTCATTACCACGTTTTTCAATGTCGTCGATATTCCCAAATAGTTTTATCCCTCCTATTATTTTACCAAAAGGAGTGCCATAATCTCCAACAAAATTTAGACGTTTCACATTGTAGCCAAACATTTCAAACAATCTGCACAAACTTTCACCTATAATCAATGTCTTTAGATGACCTATATGCAGATATTTAGCCAAATTTGGACTGCCATAATCAATGCAGACAACTTTTTTTTGATTATCAAACTTTTCCTTTCGATTAGTGATCTCATCTAATATCTCTTTAGACAATTTTTTTATATTTAAAAAGAAATTGATATACCCCTGCACGACTTCAACTTTTTCTATATAATCATTTTTATTTATATTTGCAGCCAATTCAGTAGCAATTTGATTCGGACTTTTTCTAAGTATTTTTGACAAAGAAAAACAGGGAATACAATAATCCCCTTTGTCTGAAGAAATCGATTCTGTTATCAGATCTTCGAAATTAATACCTTCGATTTTTGTCGGTATAGCCTCAGCAATTATTTTTTTTATATCCATAAAAAATATTTTAGCACAAAATTAATCATTTTGCAATAATTTTTATAAATGACCAAAAATTTAATCATTACTTAATGATTTATTCCTGTATTTTTTACTGCTAAATATTTGTTTAAGATTATGTCATTCAACTGTTTCCAATTATTTGCGAAGATCATATTTTTAAACTTTTCATCAAAAATAGCATCATTAAGACATATAACGTCAACACCTATGTTCATTGCATCTAGACAAATTAAAGGAGAATTGTCAATTAAAAGATCTATATTGAATCTTTCACAAAAAGATGCTTTGTTATTGCAATTCACAATCATAGCACTGTATTTTAAATTCATTTTCAAAAAATATTGATGCAACGCATAATTTAATGATGAAAAATTTGGTCTACTAGAAAGAATATAAATCTCTATGCCTTTATCATACCATGAATTCACGACATCAATAGCATTTGGAATTTGAAAATATGATTCAGGTTTACCCATTTTGCTAAATTTTGAAAGAAATTTTGAAATCAAACCATCACTTCCTTCATTGCCGGTGAAGATGAGATTAAATTTCAAATTTTTTTCTGACGGTTTTGAAAAAAATTTATTGGCTACCCAATAAATAAATGAATCACAATCTATCAATGTTTTGTCTAAATCTATAGCAATTTTCATAAACGACTAAGCTTTATGATAACACAAAAATCACAATATTACAAATAAATTATAAATTATATTTTTTCAACAACTCACTACAAGCATTCGTATAAGCTCTAACTAGACCTCCCGCACCAAGTTTAATTCCTCCAAAATATCTGACTACCGCCACCATTACATTAACTAAATTTTTTTTCTTCAAAACATTCAATATTGGATAGCCAGCAGTTTTATTAGGTTCACCATCATCACTACATTTTTCACTGACGACTTCCCTATTATATACATATGCGTAACAAATGTGTGTTGCTTTTTTGTGTTCTTTTTTTAAATTCGCCAAATTCGTTTTCACCTCATCTAAACTATTCAACGAGAAAAAATAAGCAATGAACTTTGATTTATTTATAATTAATTCAATGTTATCCATAATTTTAGTGTAACAAAAATAGATTTAATTTCAAAACAAATATTAAATAATACGAATAAAAAAAGCGATTACTCGCTTTTTAACATATCTTTGATAATACCCATTCTGTCTACACAATATCCAACTGCCATAGCATTTGGTCCAGTGTGACACACTATGAATAGTGGCAATGGATCGAATGAGAAGAATGGTAAGTCTGGAAAAGCTTTTGTAACTTCATCTTTGGAATCTTTTAATTCTTGAGCATTTAAATTCGGATTGCTATGTGCCATTCCGATATATACTTTTCCTTCTTTTGCTTCTTCAGGGAATTTTTCTTCTATCTCTTTTTTAGTAGCAGCAATCATCTTAGCACGTGCCTGTTTCATTGACATAACTTTAGCATACGCATCCAATTTTCCACCATGTATTTGAAGAATTGGCTTGATATTCAAAAGTGTTCCAATTGCTGCAGCTGCAGGGGTAACACGTCCGCCCTTTTTCAAATATCTGAGAGTATCAACCGCAATATAAACGCCACATTCACTTCTTGTTTTTTCAAGATATTCCTTGATCTCTTTGCCCGACTTGCCATGATCAATCATGTAGCTAGCTTCAAACATTGCCATTTTGTTCATATAAGCTACACGCTGATTGTTCACAACAAAAACTTTACCCTCAAACTCATCAGTGTGACTGGCATTAATGGCAGTGTTACATGATTCACTCAATCCACTAGATAAAATTATGTAAACTAATTCATCATATTCTTTTAATACATTTCTCCATTCTTCTTTTATCATCTCTATGCTTGGTTGAGAAGTGCTTACATCCGTCTTTTTGTCTGCCAAAAATTTATAAAATTCTTCATACGACATATTTACATTTTCATAGTATTCTCCCCCATTGAAAATGAATGAAATAGGAATCATTTTTGTCACATGAATCTTTTCCATTTCCTCAGGGGTCAAACTTCCTGAATTGTCTATTACAAGCGCAACTTTTTTCATACAATCTCCTTATACAAAAATAAACAAATGTTTATAATTGTATTATAATAAATCAAATAAAAATCTT
Organism: uncultured Clostridia bacterium; assembly: GCA_946491735.1. Classification (GTDB taxonomy): domain Bacteria; phylum Bacillota; class Clostridia; order Christensenellales; family UBA1242; genus Onthoplasma. The sequence goes on from CAMLYK010000001.1 coordinate 28,975, forward strand.
CAACCAAATTAGCAAAAAAAATAATTTTTTATTTAAAATAATCAAAAACACTAGACAATAATTGACAAAAGTGTTTATTTTTGATAAAATATATATTATGAAAAAAGCTGAATACAAAAATGCGATACTTAGCAAAAAAAAAATTGCCTCCACCTATCTAACGCTTTTAATTGAAACGGACAACAAGTTTAGTGTCACAGATATTGTTCGTGTGGCGGGAATAAATCGTGGAACTTTTTATTTGCATTTTAAAAATCTTAATGACGTTGCCAAATTCATTGAAGATGAGTTGGCTTCTAATTTCAAAGAATTGGAAATTGATTTTAGAATGTCAGATATTGACCATTTACCTGAAGTAATGATTGAAAAATTAAATGAAATTTTGTCAAAAGATATTGACTATTACAAACTTATCATCACTGCTTCTGATGATGGAAACTTAATGGAAAAAATAAAAAATTCTATTTTAAAATCCATTTCAAATAACTTCAAAGTTATGAAATACGTCACCAACTATGAGAATTTTAAAATTGTGGTACAATATATTGTTGGTGGAGTAGTCAACGTATATACTGATTGGTTTAAAGGAAATATAAATTGCAAATTAGATGAATTGAAAGACTTTTTGCCAAATTTAATTCGCAATGGAATAAAAGGAATAATTAAATATAATGCAAACGACTATTATTGATTATGGAATGAATGCGGAAGGTGTGGCAAAAGTTGATAACTTTATATATTTTGTTCCATACGCACTCAAAGGTGAAGAAGTAGATATTGAAGTTGAAAAAGCATTCAAAAATTATGCTGTCGCAAAATTAAATAGCATAATTACTCTTTCACCCGAACGAATCTCTCCTCCCTGTCCATATTTTTACCAGTGCGGAGGATGTTCTTTGCAACATATGCAATACGCTGAACAATTAAAATACAAATCTATGCTGGTAAATAAGACAATAAAAAAGATAACACAACTTGACATAAAAGTTGAAAACACAACTGCTAGTGATAAAATTTTCAATTATAGGAACAAAGCTAGCTTCAGTTTTTCAACTGACAAAGCAGGCTTTTACAGACCAAACTCAAAAGAAATTATAAACATTGACCATTGCATGCTTTTAAATGATAATATCAATAAAGTATATAGTTTGTTTTTACAATATTTAAAAAGAAATCAATCAGTTCGTCCCAATATAAAGAACCTAGTAGTACGCAATATTGACAATCAAATATTAGTAGGCATCGTATGCAAAAAACAATTTGATTGTCATGATTTTTTTGACATATTAGCAAAAAATTTTGAGCAAATTGGACTATATTTGATTATAAACAATAGAAAAGATTCAGTGGTGCTTAGTGGAAAATCCATACATATTGCAGGCATCAGGCAAATTAAAACTAAAAATTTTGATATCAATTATGATCTTGATTTGCTATCCTTTCATCAAACAAATATCGATATTCAAAATAAACTTTACTCAAAGATATTGGAATATGTCAAAGAAGACGATGTTGTGATCAATGCATACAGTGGAGCCGGGCTTTTGACTGCAATACTTGCAAGCAAAGCAAAATTTGTATACGGAGTTGAAATAGAAAAGAGTTCACACAAAAATGCAGAAGAATTAAAAAAATTAAATGGTATAAAAAATATAAAAAATATTCTAGGCGATTTTAATCGTGAATATAATTCAATTAAACAGATTGCAGATGTCATCATTTTAGATCCGTCAAAAAAAGGATGCGGAAAGGACACAATGCGACAAATTAATGGAATAAATTCCATAATTTATATCTCATGTAATCCAATTGCTCTATCAAAAGATTTGCAAATTATAAAAAATAACTATATAATAGAAAGTATTATACTATATGATATGTTCCCTAATACCAACAATGTGGAAAGTTTGGTTAAACTTAAATTTAAAGGAGAAAAATAATGATATTAAGTACAGATTCTACAGCCAATTTACCAAAAGAATACTATGAACAATTGAATATTCGAATGATACCAATGCAGATAAATCTTGACGACAAGACATACAACGACTTGAGTGAAGAATTACCTGTGGAAGAATATTATCAAAAAATGTGTGAAGGAAGCACGCCTACCACTTCTCAAATTAATGAATTCCGAGCACGTGAATATTTAGAAGATTTGCTAAAATCGGGCGAAGATATTTTACATATAGGATTTTCATCCGCTCTTAGCGGAAGTACTGCCACGATGAAAAGATTGGCAGATGAATATAATCAAAAAAATAAGAATAAAATCATAGTCATAGACTCACTAAATGCAGCATCTGGCGAAGGGTTACTTGTTCTCAAAGCTCATGATTTGATGCAAGAAGGAAAATCAATAGACGAGATCGCTCAACAGATCACTGATCTGATCCCAAATTCATGTAGTTATTTTACTGTTGAACAATTAAAATATCTGGTGCGAGGTGGAAGAGTCAGCAAGATCTCAGGAATGATTGGTTCCCTTCTCAATATAAAACCAGTCCTTCGCGTTGATGAACAGGGAAGATTAGTTTCATATCGAAAGATAATTTCAAGAAGAAAAGCTATAAACGAATTGGCAAAAATCTGTGCTGAAAAAATTGCAGATAAAAAATATGTGTTTATCAACCATGCAGTATGTATTGAGGATGCGAACAATTTGGCAACCATGTTGAAAAATGAACTTGGAGTGGAACCAATTATAACTGACTTGACACAAGTAATCGGCTGTCATACCGGTCCTGGACTGCTTGCTGTGTTCTTCTTCGGTAAAGAAAAATAATATAAAAAAATCTACAATCATTAATGCTCTAAATATAGCTTAGAGTATGCTTTGTAGATTTTTTATTTCTTATGTAAAACGAAATTGTTTTAAAATTTTATTGTATCTCATCTTTTGAAAAGGTCATGTCACAATACGGACAATGCCACTTGTCACCATCTTGCTCCAACTTCCCACCGCAATTATTACACTTTTTGATATGTAACTTGGCTTGAGGTTGTTGCTTGTCATTCATTGTAAGAGTCGTTCCATCATAGAGATATCCCACTAAATATTTTTTATTGATCGCTTTATATAATTCAGTTTTAACCTCTTTATCTTTCATTGAAAGTTGTTGTGCGATTTCACTATTCGTCAATAAGTTTTCTTCAACCACGGCTTCAACTACACGTTTGGTTTTTCTTTTACCCGCATAAGATATCCAAAGCAACGGGGAACCATAAAAGCCAAACACAACAAATACTATCCCAATCGCCATAATGACCCAATTCTTTCCGGCGAACATGGCAATCAAAGGAATGCCCACGACAAATAATACACTCGCAATTATCGAGATGATCAGCATCTTATTTTCATCTTTTTTTATTCTTTTTAAATTTTCTTTCATACTGATATTATATAATATTTTTTATAAATATAAAAATGTTTTTGTTAATTTTATCTATAAATATAAATTATGTTATAAATTTTTATTACTATTTTAAAATTTAAAACTATTCAATATTTAAAACTTCAATTTATTGTTAAACAAGTGAAATTGTCGTTTATCGTAATCTATCAATCCTTCTTTTTTCATTTTACTTAGTTCATTTGACATCGCACTTCTGTCAACTGACAGATAATTGGCAAGTTCAGTAATATTAAATGGAATTTCAAAATAATTAGATTTTGTTTTTTCACTGATTGAACTCAGATAAGACAAAAGTTTTTCTCGTGTACTTTTTTTAGACAGATGCGTCAGCTTATCTAAAAGTTTGATATTGCTCTCTGCCACTAGCCTCATCAAATTTTTAATGACCAAATCATGTCGCTTGCATCTGTTTTCACACGGATTGATCAATCTATGTTTATTCATGAATAGGACCAAACATTTTTCTGTGGCAATTACACTATCCTTATAGTAATCATCCCCCGCATATGCACCCTCTACTCCATACACATCTCCTTTTTTTAGTTGCATCACAATTGAAATGTTGCCTAAAATGTCAGTGTTTTCAACATATGCACAGCCTTTTAATAGCAAAATGATATCTTCCATCCTTTCGCCCTGTGTAATAATTTTTTCATTTTTGTCAAACGTTTTGAACCTAGTTTTGAAACAAAACATCATCGCCTGACATTCAAATTCAGACGCAGAACTGAATATTTTGGTCGCTTTCAATTCGTTAAAATATTCCATAATTTCATAAATTTGTTGTAAAAACAACATTTTTTATACATTCATTATAGTATAATAGTGTTGTAATGTCAAACAAAAGCAAGTTGTTTGATTTAATCTAAGGGAGGAAAATATGAAAGTAATCAAACGTAATGGACAAGAGGTAATCTTCAATCCAGACAAAATTCGAATTGCTGTTACCAAAGCGAACAATTCATTGGATGAGATTGGCAAGCGATTGTCAGAAAAACAGATCGAAAACATTGTCAATTCTGTCGTCAATGAGTGTGAAGGCATGGGACGAGCTGTTGGTGTTGAAGAAATTCAAGATATGGTCGAATTTTCAATAATGCAGGAAGGGGCGTTCCAAGTTGCAAAGAACTATATCACTTACCGTTACGATAGACAACTTGCTAGGCAAGCAAATACTACAGATGAAAAAGTATTCGCATTGATTGATTTAAAAAATGAGGAAATCAAACAAGAAAATTCAAACAAAAATCCTACAGTCAATAGCGTTCAACGTGACTACATGGCTGGAGAAATGAGCAAGGATTTGACCAAACGTTTCCTACTTCCTCATCATATTTGGAAAGCACATGAAGACGGAATCATCCATTTCCATGATGCCGACTATTTTGCACAGCGTATGCACAATTGCGATTTGGTAAACTTGGAGGATATGTTGCAAAATGGGACTGTCATATCTAATACGCTTATAGAACGACCTCATTCATTTTCAACGGCATGTAATATAGCCACTCAAATTGTCGCTCAAGTGGCATCTAGCCAATATGGTGGACAAAGCATCAGCATGGCTCATCTTGCGCCATTTGTTGACGTCAGCCGTCAAAAAATCAGAAAAGAAGTGGAAGAAGAATTAAAATTAGTCAGCGACAAAGTTGATAAAGATTTATTGGATAAAATTACCGAGCAACGTGTCAGAAAAGAAATCAACAGAGGAGTACAGACCATTCAGTATCAAGTCATCACGCTCATGACGACAAATGGTCAGGCGCCATTTGTGACCGAATTTTTGTACTTGGGTGAAGCAAAAAACGAACGTGAAAAAGAAGATTTAGCATTAATCATAGAAGAAACATTGCAACAAAGATATGAGGGTGTTAAGAATGAAAAAGGAGTGCCTATCACTCCAGCCTTCCCTAAAATTGTCTATGTGTTGGAAGAGGACAACATTCATCCAGATAGCAAATATTATTACCTTACCGAGCTAGCAGCAAAATGTACTGCAAAACGTCTTGTTCCAGACTATATCAGTGAAAAGAAAATGCTTGAATTAAAGATTGATAAAAATGGAGAAGGTCATTGCTATCCTTGCATGGGATGTAGATCATTCTTGACTCCATATGTTGATGAAAATGGGAAACCTAAATATTACGGAAGATTCAATCAAGGAGTTGTCACAATCAATTTGATTGATATCGCACTTTCGAGCGAAAAAGATATGAAAAAATTCTGGAAGATCTTTGATGAGCGTATGGATCTATGTCATGAAGCTCTACGCTGTAGACATGAAAGATTGCTCGGCACGACTTCAGATGTCGCTCCTATATTGTGGCAACACGGTGCGATCGCCAGATTAAAACCAGGTGAAAAGATTGATAAATTACTGTACGGTGGATATTCAACAATTTCATTAGGATACGCTGGATTATGGGAAACCGTCTACTATCTAAACGGTCACAAATTGACCGAACCTGAAGGTGAAAAATTGGGCCTTGAGATAATGAAAAAATTGAACGAATATACGAAGAAATGGAAACAGGCAGAAAACATAGATTATTCATTGTATGGAACACCTCTAGAAAGCACAACATACAAATTTGCTAAATGTCTGCAACGCAGATTTGGAATTATTCCTGGTGTGACAGATAAAAATTATGTGACCAACAGTTATCACGTGCATGTAACCGAACCAATTGATGCATTTGAAAAACTAAAACTAGAAAGTGAATTCCAAGCACTTAGCCCAGGTGGAGCAATAAGTTATGTTGAAGTGCCAAACATGCAAGACAATATTCAAGCAGTATTGCAAGTGATAAAATATATTTATGACCACATAATGTATGCCGAATTAAACACAAAATCAGATTACTGTCAAGTTTGTGGCTACGACGGCGAAATCGTGATTGAAGAGGATAAAGACGGAAAACTCATTTGGGTATGTCCTCATTGTGGAAACAAAGATCAGACCAAAATGAATGTAGCAAGACGTACATGTGGATATATTGGTAGCCAATTCTGGAATCAAGGCAGGACACAGGAGATACGAGATAGAGTTTTGCACTTGTAATTGGCATAAAAGGAAAATATGAACTACGGAAATATCAAATACAACGATATTGCTAATGGTGAGGGTGTCCGAGTGTCACTATTTGTCAGCGGATGCACTCATCATTGCAAAAATTGTTTTAATCCTGAGACATGGGATTTTAATTATGGCAAACCTTTTACATTAGAAACAGAAGATGATATAATCTCTGCTCTTGCCCCCGACCACATTAACGGACTTACTTTGCTTGGAGGCGAACCTATGGAACCTGCCAATCAAAAAGCGTTACTTCCTTTTGTAAAACGAGTAAAGTCGTTATACCCTCAAAAAACCATATGGTGCTATTCAGGATATCTTTTTGACAAAGAACTATTAAATGAAAGTCGAGCCCACTGTCCATGGACAAAAGAATTGTTGTCATATATTGACATTCTTGTGGATGGAGAATTCAAAGAAGAATTAAAAGATATCACATTACGTTTCAAAGGGAGCAGTAATCAACGTGTGATTGATGTGCAAAGAAGTCTAGAAGAAAACAAGATTGTACTAAGTCCATATAATGACAAAAAAAATTCAGATTTCCACAAAATTTATTAAATTTGTGGAAATTTTTTTTAATATTTGCTATTATATTCTCACAAGGAATATTATGAAAAAAATTAAAGTATTAAAGAGTCTACCCGAAAATAAAAAATCATTATCCAAAACATATAAAAAAAATAGAAAATATAAATATATGGAAAAAGATAAATTTTCTGATAAATACCTTCAATATTATGATGATATTAAAATTCCATCACAAAAATATGATTGGTAAAATATTCAAATAAATCAAAAAATTAATAAAAAAATAGAAAAATTCAATTATTTTCTATTTTTTTGATATATTTTTTTATTTTTTTTAATTATTCATCTATTTGAATTATATCATCTTCTTTTTTATTATTTTTTCTATTAATTAACCATGCAATCAATAAGAGAATTCCACTAATTAATATTCCACAACCAAGCAGGACCAACATACAATTTGCTCTATTGGCAATGTTATAATATATTACCAACTCTTGATCTATATTGTTTTGATCAATAACCCATGTATGATAATATTTTCCATCCAACTCTGTGATATAATTTGCATCACTGTGCTCTCTTCGTAAATCTGTTATATATGTGTATAGCAATTCATTATTTTCACTATCTACTAAATTTGGATAATATGTGGAATAATATGCATTTAATCTTTGATAAAGATCCGAATAATCAACATACATACTCAATCCGTAATAATAAATTCTGTTATAAAAGAAATGTTCTTCAGTATAAGTCTTTGTGCTGCTCTCATCGCTAATACCATAATAATAACGATATACGTTCGAATTCTTGAACCTAATACCAATCACGTAAGTGTCATCTTCCCATGAGTCGCCTACAACATTTATTCCATTAATAAAACTATTTAATGTGAATATTGTCTCACTATCTGTTGTACTATTGATATCTCTACTGATTCGCATATTGAAATTATAGACAATTTGTTGGGCTTCATTTAGACTGGATGTTGATATGCGATTTTTCATCTCGTCTACAGTGTATCCTGCCGCTTCAATTTCTTCTTCATTCAAAGTTACATACACCAATTCGTCTATCGTGCCATCCTCGTTTGAAACGGTCATCGTTCGAACAGAAGCACACGCACTAAAACACAACACTACAGCAAGTAGCAACACACAAATAATGATTCGTAGAGATTTGCTTTTTGTCATATAATAATTTATTCCATTATATCAAAATAAATACTTAATTATTTTCTTTCGTCATCGTCTGCATTCTTAGATACGTTCATATAATCTATTTGAAATACATCCGCAATATTATTGTGATATGAATTATGCATATTTTCAATTTCATTCTTCATTGAGTAATAATTATCTTCGTTAAAAATAATATGATCGCTCAATTCTATGCCCAACAATTTGCAACCAACAAGAAGTTTGAATGTTATATCAATATCTTCTTTGCTAGGGATGCATTGACCATGCGGATGAGTGTGAATGAACACAACACTGCTACAATGCGTGGCTGTGATTTGTGAAAGTAATAATTTGAAATCAAAGCTCACACTCAAATCATCTATTCCCTCGATTTTTATTTCCTTAATCAATGCATAATTTGAAGATAGACAAAGACAGAAAAATTCCTCTTTATCTTTAACAATATGTTTTTTCCTAAAATATGAAATGATCGACTTTATATTGTTTAGTGATTTAATGTTTCCCCTGTCTTTTTTTGAATACATATAATCCGAAAATTGTGCCAACAAATTTAGAAATATTGCACTTTCACGCTTAATTCCTCTGTTTGCAATCAAATCTTCATATTTTGCATTGCATACATCGTAAATTGAACCATACATATTAAGAAGGTTATGTGCAAGTTCATTTGTATCTTTATATGGAATTGCATACGTCAATATCAATTCAAGAACTTCATGCTCATTAAACGAATCAAGTCCAAACTCTACAAATTTGTTTTTCAATCTCTGTCTATGGCCCGCATGCAAATTTGGTTTTGAATTAGATGTCTGTGCTTTCTTCATCTATCGTTTCTTCCATATCAGACGAATCTTCATCTCTATCGACTATAGCAACGCTTACGACTTTGTCATTGGCACTCACTTTCATCAATCTCACTCCAAGACTAGTTCTGCTGACCAAATTTATACTATCTGCATGTGTTCTGATCATTACGCCATCACTTGATATTGCCAAAATATCTTTATTTTCATCAATCGGACGCATAGCCACCACTTTGCCAGTCTTTTCATTGAATACGCCCGCTTTCAAACCTTTTCCGCGTCTGCTTTGCACTCTATACTGATCTATTTTGCTTCGTTTTGCATAACCTTTTTCTGTCACTGTCAACAGATCCATATTTGGATCAATAGCAATCATGTCAATTATATTTTCATCCGGCTCAATCTTCATTCCCTTTACACCATGAGATGTTCTACCAACTAATCGAATGGATTTTTCATTGAATCTTAGGCACTTTCCATTATCTGAAGCCACCATCAATTCATCATTAGGATGAATGATCTTCGCACTGATAAGATTGTCATTTTCGTTGAGTTTAATTGCAATTTTTCCATTCTTTCTGACATTGTCAAATTCGGACAATTTTGTCTTTTTGATAAGTCCTTTTCTTGTCGCCATTACAAGATATGCACTGTCATCTCGTTCAAATTTCAAGACTGTATTGATCTTTTCATCCGCATCTAGTGGCAACAAATTTATGAGTGCTCTACCTTTGTTCTGTCTGCCAGCTTCTGGAATGTTGTACGCTCTCAAGACATACACTTTACCAAGATTACTAAAGAACATGACATCATCATGGCTGTTCACAACGAACATATCTGTCACAAAATCTTCTTCTTTCGTCTTATGTGCATTCACTCCTCTGCCTCCGCGATGCTGTGATTTGTATTCACTGACAGGAAGACGTTTTACATATCCTTGAGAAGTGAGAGATATCACTACATCATGTCGTTCAATCAAATCTCCAATATCAATGTCATCATAATCCATGATTATTTCAGATTTTCTAGGAGTAGGATATTTTTGTTTGATCTCTAATAATTCACTCCTGATGATTTCATTGATCTTTCCTTCATCGCTTAATATCTCTTTCAAATGTGCTATCAAAATTTCCAATTCATCTAATTCTGCATTTAGTTTTTCGACCTCAAGCCCGGTGAGTCTACTTAATTTCATTTCAAGAATCGCATTTGACTGTCTATCTGAAAGTTCGAATCTCGTTTGAAGCTTGATCATCGCGTCATTTTTGTCTTCACTCTGTTTGATTATTTTTATCACTTCGTCAATATTGTTGACTGCAATCACCAAACCTTTCAAAATATGTTCACGCTCTTCAGCCTTTTTTAAATCATATTTTGTACGCCTAGTAATGACTTCGCGCTGAAAACTCAAATAATAATAGATTATCTCTTGCAAATTAAGGACTTTTGGTCGTCCATCCACAAGCGCCAGCAAAATGATACCACTAGACATCTGAAGCGGAGTCTGTTTGAAGAGCTGATTGAGTATCACATGCGGATTGGCATCTCGTTTCACTTCAACCACAATTCGCATACCATCTCTATCTGATTCATCTCGCACATCAGATATTCCATCAATCTTTTTGTCCTTTGCTAGATTTGCAATCTGTGCAATCAACTTTGCCTTATTTACCTGATAAGGAATTGCGTGAGCGACAATTCTAAAACGTTTTCCATTATCATATGACTCTATATCCGTTTTAGCACGCATGACGACACCACCGCGTCCTGTCTTGTATGCCTGTTTAATTGCATTGTTGCTAAGGATTTCACCTCCTGTTGGGAAATCTGGCGCAGGAATATATTGCATCAGTTCATCAATTGTAATATTTGGGTCATCGATCATCGCCACAACTGCATCGATCACTTCATTTAGGTTGTGTGGTGGGATATTTGTAGCCATACCCACTGCAATACCATCACTTCCGTTCACAAGCAAATTAGGGAATCTGCTAGGAAGCACTTTAGGCTGAACAGTGGTTGCATCAAAGTTTGGATAAAAATCTACGGTATCTTTATCTATATCTCGCAACAATTCTCCCGCAATTTTACTGAGTCTTGCCTCTGTATAACGATATGCTGCGGCAGGGTCCCCATCCACGCTACCGAAGTTTCCATTCGGATCAATAAGTGGTTCATTGATTGTAAAATCTTGTGCTAGACGCACTAGGGCATCATATACTGAATTATCCCCATGTGGATGATATTTACCAAGCACATCTCCGACAATCTTTGCACATTTTCTGAAAGGTTTGTCATAAGTCAATCCGTTCTCATTCATAGAATACAATATTCTTCTATGCACAGGCTTTAATCCATCTCTCACATCAGGTAGTGCACGCGACACATTGACCGCCATAGCATATGCGATGAAAGATTCTTTCATCTCATGCTCTACGTCTATATCTATATATCTAGTATTGTCTATTTTTTCAAACATTTCTTTATCTTTCATCTCTATCTCCTAGACATCAAGGTCTGTCACAAGTGTGGCATGTTGTTCTATAAACTCGCGTCTACCTTCAGGTCGATCTCCCATAAGCAGATCAAACACCTCATTGCAAGTCACTTCATCTTTCATTGTCACTTTCTTTAACGTTCTTGTTTCTGGATTCATTGTGGTCTCCCAAAGTAGATCTGCATTCATTTCTCCTAGACCTTTATATCTTTGTACATTGTATCCTTTTTCTGTATCCAACACGGCAGCCTCTTTTTCTTCTTCTGTATAATAGTAGGCAACCTGCTTGCCATGAGTCACTTTGTATAGCGGTGGCTGAGCCACGTATACATGCCCTTCTTCAATCAGTGGACGCATATATCTAAAGAAGAATGTGAGCATCAATATCTCAATATGACTGCCATCCACATCCGCATCTGTCATGATGATGATTTTGTCATATCTGAGTTTCTTAGGATCGCAATTTTCATATATTCCGCAACCAAACGCTGTGATCATTGCATTAATTTCTGCGTTTTCCAGTGCATGAGCAAGTCTGGTCTTTTCGACATTCAATATCTTTCCCCTTAGAGGCAAAATCGCCTGATATCGCCTATCTCTACCTGACTTCGCTGTACCTCCGGCTGAATCTCCCTCAACAATAAATATCTCGCATTCACCGGCATTTTTTGAACTACAATCAGCCAACTTTCCTGGCAAATTTGTAGATTCCAACGCACTCTTTCTTCTCGTCTCTTCACGTGCGTTTCGTGCTGCCTCGCGTGCGCGCTGAGACATCATACATTTATTGATCAAATCTTTGCTCTCTTTCGGATGCTCTTCAAGGTAATCTTTGAAGGTTTCTTCCATTGCTTTTGAGGTAAATGTTTTGATTTCATCTGTACCTAATTTAGTTTTAGTTTGTCCTTCGAATTGAGGTTCTTCTACCTTGACTGAGATTACTGCAACTATTCCTTCGCGCGTGTCTTCTCCGCTCAATTTCTTGTTATCTTTGATTATTTTGTTGTTTATAGCATAGTCATTGATTATCTTCATCAAACTGTTTTTGAATCCGTCGACATGCTTGCCTCCTTCTTCAGTGTTGATGTTGTTGCAATAACTATGAATGTTCTCCGTATACGTATCAGTATATTGAAAACTAAATTCAATCTCGCATGTGGCATCTACGCTCTTGCCATTCTCGTCCTTACGCTTGTATTTATAAGTTTTGTCTACATAGATAGGTTCTGGGAAAACGCAAGTTTTGTTTTCAGTAAGATCAGCAACAAACTCTTGAATACCTCCCATGAATTGATACAAGTTCTCTTGTTCTTTTCCTTCTCTTAAATCAGACAAATGAATTCTCAGTCCCTTATTTAAAAAGGCAATCTCTCTTAACCTTGCTTTCAATGTGTCATAATTGAATTCGGTAATCGGGAAAATCTCATCGTCTGGTTTGAATGTCACCTTTGTGCCAGTCCTTTCGATTGGAACGTCGCCTACAACTGCAAGACGACCAGTAGGCACTCCGCGATGATATTCTTGATGATAATGTTTGCCATTTTGATATATATCCAAAATGAGTGTTTCACTGAGCGCATTTACGACAGACAAGCCCACTCCGTGTAGACCGCCAGAAATCTTGTATCCGCCACCGCCAAACTTTCCGCCAGCATGAAGTTTTGTTAGCACCAATTCTGCTGCACTGATACCCTCTTTTTCGTGAATACCAGTAGGAATACCTCTACCATTGTCGAGCACACTCACCGAACCATCTTCGTTGATAGTAACGTTGATTTCATTACAATATCCCGCCAGTGCTTCATCAATTGAGTTATCTACAATCTCAGTAACCAAATGATGCAGACCCTTTTCGTCGGTAGACCCAATATACATTCCAGGGCGTTTTCTTACAGGTTCCAAACCTTCAAGCACCTGAATTGCACTCGCTCCATACTCTCCTGTCACTTTTAAATCATCCGTCATAATTTCTCCTTAAAAATTTTGTCAATTTAACTAATACAAAAGCATAATAAAAAGTTTACAAACCCAATAAAAATTGCAAATATCTTATATCTTTTTGTAAAAAAAATATATTATATAAATATATAATATATTTTACCAAAAAACTTATATAAAAACAAGTGTTTGACGCCCTAAAAAATAGGGAAATTTGCCATATTTTTTACATTAGAAAAAAAGATATCTTGACAACAAAAAAATTTGCTAAAAGCATAGCAAATTTTATTTATTTTTTTATTTTTACAAATTAAATTTACCATTATAATCTATCAAATCATTGGTCGGATATAATACTTGAGTTTCGGGATCATATGTATAATTTTTATCAACACTAACTTTCATTATTTCATCATCTTCGTTGCCAATATTTGTTGTCAACAAAACATTTTCACGCGTCGAGCCGTATTCTCCAGACAAATTAGATCCTGCTACCAAATAATATTTTTCATGCTGATAATCAAACCAATCATCAAATGTTCTATAAACTTTATATAAAGATTGATCAGCAGACAAAATCAATTTTATATTCTTTTTGCTCTCATATTGCCAATCAACTAAACACTTGCCCGTTCCTGTCAACACCAAAGTAGGATTATCTATGCCATTAAGAGCTGCTGGGCCAATTTTGTAATCATAATCGCCTGCTCTATATTTTGAAAATGGTCGTCTTTCATCAATATTTGGCAATACCAAATATTCTGGACACTCATCAGTTAAAATATTGATTTTAGTTATTGTACGATCTTCTGTAATATACACAACTTCTGGTTCATTATCTTTGTATTGTATGTAAACACCGGCCTTATATTTTTTTGGCAAATTTAAATATTTCATATCTTCTCCTATGTCTAGCATATTATTTGAAATTTTCAATTATAATCTAAAAATCAAATTTAATCAAAAACTTCTAAAAAAATGATCAGTTTTATATTTCTATTGAATAAATCTACACATTAATTTTATTTAATTCTTCTATCTCTTTGTTGATATCCAAACGTTGATATAAATTTTCATTTTTAGTCACTTTTGTATTATCGCCAATGAATCCATATTCTCTGTATTTGTCAAAACTATCTGGAACGGTTAGTCCCCAACTAGCATAGACGAGTTTTGGTTTCACGGTCAAGAATGGCAAAAGTAAAGTATTTGTAATGATAATTGTTTCACTTAACACATTCAAAACAGTATTCAACCTTTGTGTATCCCCAGATTTTGCCAGCACCCAAGGAGCATTCTCGTCAATAAATTTATTGGCACGAGAAAACATCTCAAAAATTGTATTCAAAGCACCTGTCGGATTGATATCTTCCATCATTTCAAACACCTGTTTGCGTTTGTTTAAAATCTCAGTCTGGAACTCTCTATCGCTTTCAGTTAAATTGGTTGCCCGGTTTAGCGTTCCGCCAAGATATTTACCTATCATTCCAATCGTTCTTGATACAAGATTGCCATATTCATTGGCGAGATTGGTGTTGTATGAATTCAAAAATAATTCTTGCGTATATGGTCCATCCTGCCCAAAAATCACTTCTTTGATTAAAAACATTCTAATAGCATCAATTCCATATCTATCAGATAATATACGTGGGTCAATCACACTTCCCGAATTGGCCTTTGACTTGGATAGTTTCCCTCCGTCAAACAACAGCCAACCGTGCCCGTAGACTTGCTTTGGCAAAGGCAGGTCAAGTGCCATCAAAATTGCTGGCCAAATAATCGAATGGAAGCGGACAATCTCTTTCCCCACCACGTGAACATCACACGGCCAAAACTTTTTGAATAGGGAATCGTCCTTTTGAAGATATCCCAATGCGCTAATGTAGTTTGGCAACGCATCTATCCAAACATAAACCGTGTGTTTTGGGTCAAAATCGACTGGCACTCCCCATTTCACACTCGTCCTGCTGACGCACAAATCTTTTAATCCCGGCTTTATGAAATTGTTTATCATTTCATTTACTCGAGTATGTGGACGCAAGAAATCGGTCTCAGTCAGCAATTTTTCAATTCTATCCTGATACTTGCTAAGACGGAAAAAATACGCCTCTTCTTCCATTGGCTCAACCGGTCTACCACAATCTGGACATTTGCCGTCAACTAATTGTTCTTCTGTCCAAAACGATTCACACGGAGTACAATATAGTCCTCTGTATGATGATTTGTAAATATCACCCTTTTCGTACAACTTTTTGAATATCTTTTGCACTGTCTCGACGTGACTAGAGTCAGTAGTTCGGATGAATTTGTCATACGAAATATCTAGCGTGTCCCAAAGTGCACGTGTGTCGGCAACAATCTCATTCAAATATTCCATTTCGCTGAGATTTTTTTCCCTCGCTATCTTTTCAATCTTCTGACCGTGTTCGTCCGTTCCAGTTAGATAAAACACATCTTTCCCCATCATTCGATTAAACCGCGCTATACTATCGCAAAGAATCGTGGTATAGCAATTCCCTAACGTCATCTTGTTGCTAGGATAATAAATAGGTGTTGTGATATAAAATGTGTTCTTCATATTTTCTCCTTAATTTTATAAATTTTTTATGTTATATTTTATTTAGAATTTTTCACTAAGTATGCGATATAGTGACGGCTGTCGAATTCAAGTTTGTATTTATCAAATTTCACCTTTGGATAATGCTCTGGGGTTGGATTTTTGAATTTCTTTTTCTTAACGATTTTGAATCCTTTTTCCTTCAGATATTGCTCGATATATCTAAAATGCACGCACGGGTCCTCAAATATGTCGATAATAAGGAAATAATCTGCCTTGATGTCCATAATGTGATGGAACATATTCTCAAACGAATTGCCCCACCTAAGCGCCTCGCCTAGCGAGCAATGGACTAGACAAAAATCATATTGTTTCCTAAAAGTCGTGGTGCAAATGTCCGCTTCCATAATCTCAAGTCTGTCGCTACCAATTGCATTTTCAAGTGGATTTTTCTTCCTATTATCTCCCGGAAAAATCACTGCATCCACCCTTGCTCGTGGGAAATATTTCAATGCAATGCTCGCACTGATCTTTCCGCTCCCTGCATCAATCACTTTTTTGAATTCGTCCCTATTCAACTTCTTCGTCATCACACGAATGATTTTATCGTGAATTGATTTTGACGTATCGACCAATTTTTCCATATCTTTCCCCTATGGTATTCTAACTTTCAATACCTTATCTGCTTGCTTGTCTTGATTTAATCTATCATACATAATTGCCACATATTTCGGTCCATGATCTCTAAGTTCTTCTATCATATTATGAATTTTTTTATCCAATTTCCTTAAAAATGAAAATTTCAATCTCGATTTTAGTATTGCTCTTACTTCATCGTTTGATAAATCTTCATTGTCTTTCAAAAATTCATATAATGCCACAATTTGAAAATATTGTTCATTACTCAATTGTGTAACTGTAGATCTTCCTTCGGTTTGATTTTGTATTGATTTTGATGCTCTATACATCTCATTTGATTCTTTCAATTTGTTTGACAGCATAACAATTAAATTATTAGACATAATAAATTTTCCCTTTTGCTTTTAAATTTCTTTGTATATCGTGCCGGGTCCGTCGAGGTGGCAGTCTATCTGCATATTCCCGCCAAAGACTCCCAGTTTAGTCTCCACTCCCATATTCTTCAATTCTTTCGCCACTGCCAAGTATAATTTCTTCGCCATATCCTTATCTGCTGATAGTGAAAAGTCAGGTCGCGCTCCACTATTTGCACTGGTACACAATGTGAAATTGGATATCAGCAGGACGGAATAGTTTAGATCAAGGACGCTATCATTTAGTTTCCCGTCTCGCCGAAATATGCGAATGGTCGCGATCTTCTTAGCAACTCTATTTACTTTGCTATAATCGTCATCTCGCGTCACTCCTAGCATAACCATAAGTCCCGGACCTATCTCGCTCACTAGTTTGTCATCCACAGAAAGTTTGGCATATTTTACACGCTGAATCACCAATCTCATTTTATCCTCTCGCGATCTTGCTCACCAAACTCATATCCACTTTTCCAGCATAGTTTGCTTTGAAATGTTTCATCACCGATGGGATAGACTTGTCCTCGAGTGAATTGATGACCGATTTTATTTCATCCTCAGTCATCATCTTTGGGAGATATTTTGAAATTATTTCAATCTGCTTTGCGATATTCTCTGCCTCAGTTTCGTTCTTGACTTTTATATAATTTTCTCTCTCTTCTTTCAGTTCCTTAATCGTCTTTTGAATGATTTGGACGACATCGCTATCCGCTTGCTCTTTTCCGTCCTTTTTCAGTTCAATGCTATTTAGTAGCACCTTGTTCATCACCACGCCGAAAATCGCACGTGCCACACTGTCGTGGTCTTTCATAGCCTGAACATTATCCTTTTTAATCTCATCAATCAACATATTCTCTCCTTCTATTCATCTTTGAATATATCTTCTATTTCACTATTCTCCATTGGTGTCAATACAACGTCTTTTTCCTTTTGTATCTTGCTAGTATTCCTAGTATAAAGATTGTCCTTACCAGGCTCGTAGAATTGAGTGAATTCGCTCTTCCACTTGATTGGAATCGTGCCTCGCATACCATTTCTATGTTTTGCAATCACTAGCGAATAGTCTAGCGCATCATCCGAACTATCGCTCACATTTTCACTAGCCACATCGGATATGAACATAACGATATCCGCATCTTGCTCGATACTTCCTGATTCTCTTAGGTCACTTAGTTGTGGAGTCTTGTCCGCACGCTTTTCGCTCTCACGATTGAGCTGTGATAGTAGTATTATTGGCACACCCAACTCACGTGCTGCAAGTTTTATACTACGCGTCAATTCTGCCACTTCTTGCTGACGATTGCCATCTTTGTTTGCTCGCTCGCTCTTCATTAACTGCAAATAGTCGATTATTACCATATCCAGTCCAGATTGAGCTTTCAATCTTCTACATTTTGATAATATTTCTGCTGGTGTAATAGTCGTTGTATCGTCTATATAGATATTTGAATTTTCAAGTATTTTCTTGGTTTCAAACAAAGTCGCCCAGACGTTATTGTCCTTAGTACCACCTTTCACAAAATCCATTGGCACACGTCCAGTCGAACATATGAATCTTTGAGCCACTTGTAGCGCTGACATCTCGAGATCAAACATCGCGACATATTTATTATATTTTAAAGCAGAGTTGATCGCAAAATTTACAGCCAAAGTGGTCTTACCAATACCAGGACGTGCTGCAATGATAATGAGTTCACCCGGCTTAAAGCCATTTGTGATCTTATCAAGGGTTGGAAAACCTGTCTTAACACCCATGTTTGCATTAGGGTCAATTGAAATCTTTTCCATAAGATCGATCGCTTCGTTGACTCCCTTTTTAATATGCTCAAGATCATTCGTTCGCCTTGTCTGCGCGATATCAAAAATGTATTTTTCAGCTCTCTCCAAGACATCTTTTGCTGAACCAGATTCAAACGCTTCATTGATTGTCTGTTGAGACGCTTCTATGATTTGACGTAAGATACTATCATTTCGCACAATATCCATATAGTACTTGTAATTAGCCGCACTTGGAACAAAATTGGTCAAATCAGTAATATATCCAAGTCCGCCCACTTCTTCAAGTTCGCCTTTTGTTTCAAGCACATTGCTGACGGTAATGTAGTCAATTGCAACGTCTTTGAAATAATTGTCCAGCATTGCCTGATAGATTTTTTGATGTGCGATCGAATAAAAATCTTTTGCATTAAGGCTAGGGAACACGTCCGCGCATGCATCTACTGAAAGAAATAGACAGCCAAGTAAACTCTGCTCAGCTTCTAGATCGTTTGGTAAAATTTTAGCTTTCTTATCCATAATATCTCCTTTTTAACAAGTAAGGAACAATTTATTAAAATTCGTTTTTATATTTATTATTTAAACACGTCTTTTTTGTCGTCTTCAATCTCTGATTTATGCTTATTTTTGTGTCTGACAATCAGTTCTTCAATCAGTACAGCCACTCCCATGATCACAACAAACAAGAAAATTTGCAATCCGTTCGAAGTGATAATGTTGCGCATAAGATAGGCAAATACTATCAAAAATGGTACACAACATAACATTGTGATGGCGATTCGCTTCGCCACTCGAATTGCATTATCATATACGGAATCTCTGTTATCTCGCATTATCCCTCCACAACAGGTTTTTTAGATTTTGCACGAAGTTGATGGTCCAAAATCGCCTTTCTAATTCGAATAGACTTAGGAGTCACCTCCACCAATTCATCGTCCGCAATAAATTCAAGTGCTGCTTCAAGTGTGATTTCTTGAATAGGAATGAGTTTCAATGCTTCATCACTCGAACTGCTTCGCGTATTGGTCAATTGCTTTTTCTTGCACACATTGACTACAATATCATCTCCCTTAGGATTGGCTCCAACCACTTGTCCCATATACACCATTTCACCTGGACGAATGAGCAATCTACCTCTACCTTGCGCATTGAAAAGTCCGTATGTCACAGCTTCACCCGTTTCGTATGAAATTAAAGAACCAAAATTTCTGCCCGCAATCTCACCCTTGTATGGCTCATAATCATAGAAAACTGATGACATAACTCCCTCACCACGAGTGTCTGTAAGCATTTGAGATTTGTAGCCAAACAGTCCACGACTTGGCACCAAAAACTGCAAACGCATTCTGCTACCAATAGGTGACATGTCGAGCAATTCGCCTCTCTTCACTCCCATTGATTGCATGACTGTACCGACCGAATCTTCTGGAACATCCAACACGACTTTATCTATAGGCTCACATCTGACGCCATCAATTGTCTTAAATAGTGCACGAGGTCGGCTCACTTGGAATTCGTACCCATCCCTACGCATGTTTTCAATCAAAATTGATAGATGCATCTCTCCACGTCCGCGCACTTTGAATTGATCAGCAGTGACGCCGTCTTCAACTTGCAAAGATAGGTCTTTCACCGCTTCTTTATATAATCTATCCTTTAAATGCCTGCTTGTGACATATTTACCTTCTTTACCAGCAAATGGACTGTCGTTTACCATAAACGTCATCTCGACGCTTGGCTCACTGATTTTTACAAACTCAATTGGCAACATGTCTGCCGTCTCACTGGCAGTATCTCCAATGGTTATATCAGGAATTCCCGCAATACAAATTATATCTCCAGCTGTTCCCTCTTCAATTGGATCACGTTTTAGTCCATTGAAACTAAAAATATTCACTACTTTACCAGCATAGTGCTTTGTTTCATCAAAATAATTGGTAATATATATAGTTTGGTTAAGTTTGATTTTTCCAGATTCAATCTTGCCAACTGCAAGTTTTCCAAGATAATCATTATGTTCAGTAGAGGATATCAGCATCTGAAAAGGTGCGTTTACATCCATATTTGGTGGATCAATGTGATTGATAATCGCTTCAAACAGCGGTTTCATATCCGTACCTGGTTTTCTGTAATCAGTGCTTGCAACACCATTGCGCGCCGAACAATAGATAATAGGGCTATCTAGTTGCTCATCATTTGCGTTCAAATCTAGCATGAGTTCTAAGACTTCATCCGCCACAACATCGAGGCGTGCGTCCGGTCGATCAATCTTATTGATTACAATGATAACTTTTAGATTTAATGCAAGTGCTTTTTCAAGGACGAATCTTGTCTGTGGCATAGGCCCTTCAAAAGCGTCCACTACAAGCAGTACCCCATCCACCATTTTGAGCACACGCTCCACCTCTCCGCCAAAGTCCGCGTGTCCAGGTGTGTCAACAATGTTAATTTTAGTACCATTATAATATGCGGAACAATTTTTTGACAAAATTGTTATACCTCTTTCTCTTTCTAATGCATTACTATCCATCACTCTGTCTTGAACTTCTTGATTTTCACGAAAAATACCACCTTGTTTAAGCAAGGCATTTACCAAACTAGTTTTGCCATGATCAACATGGGCTATAATTGCAATATTTCTTATATCAGTCATATATCCCTCTTCAGTATTATTACTTAGTATAGATAATATAATAACATACAAACAAAAAAATTGCAATAAAAGATAAAACAATCCAGTTACAAAATTTAAAAAACACCTTAAAAATAGTTGATTTTTTATTTTTTATTTGATAGCATTTTTATAAGTTGATAATTCAACGGATAAAAAGGAGAAAATTATGAATACAATTAGTGCAGGGGAATTCATTAAACAAGTAGCTGAAGCAACAGGTTTTACTCAGACCCAAATCAAAACAATCATGAACACAGCTGGCGAAAAGATCAAAGAAAATCTTAAAGCTGGTAAAGAGATGCATTTCATTGGATATTTTAATATCGGCATCAAAGCAAAGAAAGCTGGCGTTAAACTCAATCCTTTCACTGGAGAGAAGGTTAAAGTTGCCGCTTGCAAAGTGCCAACAATCAAGCTTAGTGCTTCTTTCAAACAATTATTGAAAAAATAATAAAAAGACGGTCATGCCGTCTTTTTATTTTTTGATAATAGAATTACTTTTTCAAAATAAATAAATATCAAATGAATTGGATAATTCATAGTTTTTTTGTTTGAAAATATATTTTTGATAATTTTAGTAGCAATACAAAATTAAATTTTAAATATTTTATTCTAATTAGAAACATGAATACAGATTTTTGAAATAATTAAAACTTTATTAATAATACAAATTGGTAAATTTTTCAAAAAACAGTATAAAAAACAATATAAATATTTGTTAAAATTGAATTAATTTGATATAATAATATTAAATTTAGGGGGTAAATATGTGGACAACTATTGCAATGTGGGGCGGTGTGGCTGGATTGTTTGTATCAATTTTTGCTGTAATCATCTTGTATTTGACAAGAAAAAATATCTTAGACATTTTGGACAAAGATGTGATTTTGTTTGGTAGAAATTTTGAATTAAAAAAATCCGCCATTGAATCAGCTTTCAAATTGGTAGATGAAATACAAGAAAAAGGAGAGCAAATCACTCTATCAAATGACTTCATAGAACGAGCTAAAAAGTGTTATAATGAATTATTGTGTGTATTGAGTGATGTTAGAGTTGCTGACGAATTTTATAATATCACAATAGATAATAACGAACCTATTAGCGAAACTCGCATAGCGAACTTCAAAATCCAATGCAGAAAAGATATCGGATTAAGTATAAAAAAAGCCAATGCAGTTAAACGTATTACAAAACAAAAGGAAAACGGTACAGGAGCTAACGAAACAATACTTAGAGCCAATTCAATCAGTGGGAATAATAATAGACCAGTGTCTACAAATCCAATTCATCCAACAATGAATACTACCACTCCAATTCAGCAAGCAGCACCTACCCCAAGACCTGTCAATCAGCCAACCAACCCTATGACGAATCCAAATACTCAAAATGTAACTTATCAAAACCTTCAATCACAGACAAATAGAAATCCCGCTCGTCCTACAAATCCAACTGTGCCACCAACTCAAAATAACGGTCAAAAATAATTGGACAATAAAAATAGCAATCATAATTTGATTGCTATTTTTTAATTCTTTTTTGTGACATAAATGACGCCTTCATCATTCAAATGTTGTTCAAGATTTTCTCTTAAACTTTCTATCCCTCCAGACAACTTGTCCTTTCTTACGATCACAAATTGTGTTTTATTGAATACTAAAACAAATCTTTCATCATCTTCAAAGCATGCCGTCATGTTATTCAAATCTAAAACAACTTTGCTAGTCTCAACTTCTTCTTTGTAGAAAGAGACTTTGCAACAATCTTTGTCAATTTGAACGATACAGTAATTATTGGGAGCAATATTTTCATTGTACGTATTTATAGCAGTTCTCTTCCATGTTTTTGGAGCAGTAAGACAATACACTCCAATACCTATTGCAATCAACATCAAAATAATATCAAAAGCGAAATTTTCACCTAAAATTATGTTGATCACCATAGATATTATTGCAAGTATCAAACCAAGAATTAATAATGACATTACGACAATGGTTAATTTTTTATTTTTTTTCTTGGATGTATAAATTGTCCCTGCAATATTATCTTCTAAACTAAAATAAAATTTTGATTCGAACATCTTTACCTACTTTTTACCATTAATATTTTTGCTCATACATTTTTCTAAATGTGCTTTTAGTTTATCCAATCCTCCTGTCAATTTATCCTTTCGGATGCACACGAACTCAACTTTATTGAACACTAATACAAGCCTAGTACTGTCCTCCAAAAAACTTGTAAGTGATTTTAATGAGTGAACATTTTTTGCCTGCTCGACTTCATCTTTAAACATAGTTTCAGTACAAAGTGTGTTGTCTATCACAATTTTTAAATAGTCCATTTCTCCAAGCTTTTGTTGTTCGTAGGATTTTTTTTGAGAGCGCACCAAAGTGGTGGGAATAATCAAATAAACTATTTCCAACACCACTAAGGCCACCAATAAAATTATATCCAGAACATACGAATTATCCATCACTATATCCACTATGAGCATGGCAACCATTGCCACCATCAAAATAGGAATCAAAACAGCGATGACTTTATCCTGCTTCCTCTTTTGTGACTTGTACACATATTTTGCACAAACCAAACTATCTTCTAGTTCATATTTATACTTGCATTCAAACATCTTATCTCCTAAATCGTATCATTTACGCTATAACGTTCTTTTTTCTTCTTCCTTATCACTAAGAATATAATTATGATTATTGCGATCAGCAAAACTGCTCCAATCACAATCAGTATGATCTGCCACAACTCTAAAAGCAATCTTTGTTCAGTGATAATAATTGTATTTACATTTGCACCAATTTGCCTCAAATCAATACTAATATTATCTCCCTGTACCTCATAATTTAGTTCTCCCGTTTGATCCCCTGTCAGCCAAATTGCACCAGTGAGCCTATCTTCATTAGGTACAGTTAAATATAAATTGCTGTCCACATTTCTACTTACACCATTTACTTCAAATCTGAGCACATATCCTATCGTGAACACATTGTTGTTTGATAAATATCTGACAATTCTATCATAGATATTGACATATTCATTCGTGTCACTTTGAATTATATCAACTCTCAAATTTGCACCAATTGGTATAAGGTTTGCTAGATCAGGTTGCGTTAGGCCACGTCTATTTGTAATTGTAATATCGCCAACTCCTTCCACATGCGTTGTCACACTATATGGATAAATACTAGCTGAAATTGTAGAAGTATTGATTACATAGTTTTGTGCATCCGCACCAATCAAAGCTCTCGATGAGTCTACCGTCACTTGTTTTTGTGCCCCAATTTCAGGATCTGAGAAAGTCAAATTCAAACTATCCACAACTAAATTGACATCATCTTCAATCAAAGCTCCCTGCAATCTAATATTTGCATCCTGCCTAATGGTCACGTCCACTGTACCATCGTAGACTTTATCATTGACAGCCACTCCTTGAATAGTAAGTTGACGTCTCATGATTCTCATACAATTATAGAATGTGACGCTACTGTTATTCAAAACAAAATTGTTGTTGAAACTGCTATACGCCAAATTGATATTAGACAATGTAATGTTGTAATAGGTGTTCTCATTCGCTGTGGCGATAGGTGTTTCAATCGAATTTATTGTGCTGGTAATAGATGCAACATAATTTTGTGTAAGGCTGAAATCTCCATCAATATAATCTATACTGATCACCCCGTCACCAAATACCAAATATTGGAGCAATCTTGAAGCATCATAATTCGAACTGCCATCATATGTTTTAGAGAAAGTTTCATCCATTTGATATGAAACAGTAATAGGTTTGGCAGTAATCACAAAACTAATTTCATATTCTAGATCAATACTGCTCAGCCATGCCAAATCTCCGGTATCATTGAATTGCAATCTGACCTCATATGTACCAACATTCGTAGGATTAGTAATCATTCCATTGATATCATAATAAGCCACATTATAACCTTCTCCTCCATCTACTAGAAGATAATTTAGAATAAATGCTGCCATCTGAATGTTATACTCGCTGGTATCCCCAATGGTCAAATATTGTGCAATTCCATTTCCTGAACTGTCACATATAAATTCTGACCTGAACACCCACGTGTTGTTTACTAATTCAGCCCCGTTATAAATTATTACCGGTTGAACTTGCAACTCAAAAATCAAATTATCAATGAACCTAATGTCAATGCTTTGAATATAGTTATCTGAATTTCGTACGACAGATATGCCATATCTATCATAATCTGCACGAGTCGCAGTTTGCGAATCAACTAACAATTCTCCTAACTGATTATAAATTTTGAATTCTGCAATATAGAATAAAGTTGAATAATCCACGTTGTCAACTGTATAGAAATTGTAACCAATACGTGTTTTACCCAAAAATTGTAGAGTGTTATTTAATGATGGTTGACCACCTGAAGAATAAATTTGTGCATCAAAACCAAATTCTGTGTTGTCATACCACATTTCGAATCGAGTTCTATTATTGAATCTATAGAAAGTTGGATCGTCAATGTTGGTTGTCAAAGTGATCTGTTTTTCTCCCACCAAATATCTATAATAAATCGTCAATTCGCCATTGTCCGGAATGCTTGAAATGATGTCACTTATATTGAAACTAAATTTGTATTGTCCATCCTGTTGCAAAACCTCAAATGTATACAACCTATTCAACATATAAATTTCTGCAAGATATACACCGTCACTAAGGTCATATGTTTCACTAGTCTGAGTTTGCGAACTGATAAATGTAATAGTATTAAGTGAAATATAAATATCAATACTATCCAAATAATTTACAGTTTCACCTTCTGTCAACTCATGTTCTTCACCATTGGTTGTCACAATAATCTGATAAGTACTATACTGATCTGGAGTAATATTAATATCTCCTCGAACCAATGTGACATTTGAATAATTTGAGCTATCATTAATCAAAGATATTTCAAGATAATCATATTCAATATAGAATGAGATGACTCCGCCTACCAAATAATAATTGCTAACATTGAACATTGGATCTTCATAAATTGTACTCTCATTATAATCAACTTGCGTCAATATATACTCATAATAAGTGATTGCCGGATTATATTCATTCGAAGTGTTCAAGGTGTATCCGTTGATATTTGAGTAGGTATATAGATTCATATAATTTGAATTCCAACTTTCTTCAGAATAAACATATGTCTGATATGTGTAAACATAGTAGTACATATTCTCAAATCTGAATCCATTATCTTTTATGGCATTCATTTGAATTTTCAAATTATCAAACAATGAGATTTGATCTGCAACGACATTGTTTACCATAACTGTAGGATTGCCTCTGTTCGCATCATCGACAATCACGTTTATTGTATATGAATCATAACTCAACTTATATTTAAAATATTCATTATGAACTATACCTGGAATTGTGAGTGAAGTATTGCTATGCGTATACTCTGGTATTTCGTTTACATCATTCGTCCAACCATAAGCAGAAAGTCCACTCTGAATTGATCCCGTGACTGAGATGACGACATTGCTATTGTACGGAATATTTTCAAACACTATTTCATTATTTTCTATGACTCCAGTGAATGTTTGAGGAAGTCCCTGATATGTGTATTGAATTGTCATTTCAGGGAATTGCACATAGTTGTCATAATTATTGTTTTTAGGGTTGGTCAATTCAAACTCAATGTTGATAGAATATGTATGAATTTGATATTGAACAATGAAATTTATCGTCGTATAATTATTGTAATCAACTCCATAATTTGTAATCAAATTGCTGAGTTCATCAATTTCAAATTCATAGTTAAATACGCTATCTTGATAGTCATTTGATTGATTCATTGATGTATAATCGTTACTTGTAGAATACACATATGCTCGAGCAACATAATAACCAACAGGCATGTCAAAAGTTAAACTTCTATCTTCTACAGTAATCACTTTGTAATTATTATCTTCAAATGTTACATATTCTCCATTATATCCGACTCCACCACCAGACTGAAGCACTGCGACATGATATTCAATTTCTTCAAAGTTTATAGTCAAATATTGGATATTTGAACTGGTAACCGTATATGAAAAAGTCAATTCATTAGATTGGAATATAAAATCTTGTCCTTCCGAAGTAAATGTGTATCCTACCAATCTATACCCAAAAGCAATAATGTCACTAGCTTGTTCTGAATTTGGATTCAAGACAACTTGAATATTTTGACCAGCCTCAACGATGACACTATTATCATTTTTCTCTAATGGTGAACCATTTTGATAGATCACTAAATTGTCTAGGTCATAAGCATTTGCTCTGTCTGTAGAAATTTGTAATCTAGCACTAGGCATGGTATACACTACTTTTATACTGATATCTCGTGAAATGGTTTCAACGTGTGTGTAGGTATCATTTGAACTACTGTATGTATAGCTCAAATTTGTCCTATCATTTTCAGTAAATCTGACGAACATATACGTATACTCTTGTTGCGGCTCTTGACTTGTCATAGTCTTACCCTTTGCATTGAGAGTTACGACTTCGTATAATTTTAAATCAGAAATGACGATTTCATATGAATCAGCATCTTCATTGATTGTTACATTTTGGCTATTTGTCACATATGTCAAATCTGCCATTATAGTTTGTGCATCCAAATATGAATCCGTGCTTGCTTCAATATAATATGTCAAAGTGTAAGTGATATAATCTTCATAAACATAGATTTCTATTTCATCATTTAAATTAGCATATTGACTAATCAAATCTGATGTCAGAACAAAACTGATTGAATTTGTATTAGTAGATGTAATGTAATCTCCAACTTCATCAAATTTATATCCCAACAATCTAAAACCGTTGATGACTTCACTGCTTAACGTTATGCTATCTCCAATGTTAGCGGTAATATCAAATGATATATTTTTTTCTACATTGTTTCTCAAATCTTCTGCTAGCAATGTACTAGACTCAAAACTTGTCCCTCTTGACACCGTCAAATCAGATCTTGAAATTGGATAATAATCAGTTCTTCCATCATTTAAATTTATGCTATCAAAATTCACCAAATTTATAGAATAATCAACATATGTAAATAGCATCAAAATGGTCAAATTTTCTGGCTTATTATAATCAATTTGAACATCTATTGAAGTGTTCTCTTGAATTTGAAATTCGCTGAACGCAAATCCATAGAATGCATAACCAATATTATCTGAAATTGCAGTTTTATCAATTGTTACATTGTCACCTCTAGTAAGGGATATTGTTTGTTCCAAGTTGAAATTACCTTCTGGATTGCTCAAACTGCCTGTAGTTCTATTGTATAATCTAAACTCAAAATTTACATAATAATTTATTGAATTGTAATTGATGCGAATTGTAAAATTATTATCAACATTCGGATACGACATAGAAGAAATTTGCGCATTATCTATTGTGTTGAACTGATAATAATCGTAACGCTTGGCATCTACCACACTGCTGATCAATGGGGCACACACGATTCTAAAAGAATTACCATTATTATCATTTGAATTTTTTATAAAATACGCACCAGTTGATATCTGTGAATAATAGAAAGTCGCTGTTGTCACACTCAATACACTATTGATTCCCTCTTCTTGAGCCAACTCGTTATCTAAATATGCTTCAATTCTTGCGACATAGAGATTATGATATTCCACGTCTAAAGTCAGGACTTGATTCAATGAATTTGTAATAGTAAAATCAAAATCAATTTGAGTAGTGCGAAGATATTCGTCTTGCGAAATTGAATATGCTTCACTCTCCGCATCCAAAGTCAAATCCAAAACGGAAGAATCAGTTGATACTGTCGCTCCTATGACATCAATATTCACGCTATTGTCAAGATCTAAATCATCTATATCAATCTCAAAAGATGTGACTATATTGTCTGACAACCTATATGCTCCTAAAGAATAGTCTATCTTTTGACTAATTCCACTGCCGTCCATTAATGCATTTAAGGTATAATACGAACCATTTTCAAGATACAAATCTCCATAGTAGAATATATCGCTTTCGTCAGCTGAATTAAAACTGATCAAAGCATCCGAGTACGTTGTTATGCTGCCTTCTTCAACTTTTGAATTATAGTAAATTGTATTGTCCGTTCCTGCGATCTGTTCGGAAGAATATGCATTGATTGTGGTCAAATTGAAAAGTGCACTCACATCAACATTATAGTAGATATAATCATACACAGCTACAACTTGAAGATTTTCAGAAACTTTAGAAATATTGAATGTACCATTATCATAATAGCCGTCATTATCAGTATCCCTATATTCTAAAATGACATCTACAGCATTTTCTAGCTCTCCAAGTTGAATTGTTTTGCTACCAACACCAGATCCGTCCACGGATAGATCTTCACTGTCAACATATGTAACATTTTCTGGATTATCTGTATAAACAATTTGCCAACCATCCAAAAAATATCCTTCATTTGCATTTGTAGTGAGAATGATATTTTCCTCACCCAAACTAAACCTACCATAACCACTGGTCGTACCGGCTACAACGTCAGATTCATAAGGCACTCCCTCATTGATGAGCCAATAACTGTCCACTTGATCATCGGGTTCGTACGCATAAACATTACCCACAGACCACATGACCAAAAGTGAGCTAACCAATAATGTTATAATTGAAAATAGATTTATAACTTTTTTCTTCATTCTCTAATTATCCCCTATACATGAATTTCCCGCTTTGGCGCCATCCGCACAAGCAACAACAATTTGACGAAATTCTTTACTGATTATATCTCCACAAGCATACAAATTTTTCACACTTGTACGCATATTATCATCGACAATAATATATCCTGCTGGATTTGTGTCAATATCAAATTTAATAAAACTTATATCAGGCTCTTGACCAATTGCTATAAACAATCCATCAACATCAATTTTCTTTTTCTCACCGCCGACATCTACGGTAATTGCTTTCAACTTATCTGATCCGTGCAACTGTTTGACTTGAGCATTCGTCAATATCTCCAAATTTTTTAGTTTCTTTATTTTCTTAATGGCGAACTCTCCCGCTCTAAACGTTTGTGAGCGATTGATTAGATAAATTTTTTTCGCGATTCTAGACAAATACTCCACATCTCCAACAGCTGTATTACCGCCGCCTACAACTGCCACTATTTTATCTTTAAAAAATCCACCATCACAACTAGCACAGTAACTGATTCCCTTACCTGTAAGCCTCTCTTCGTCTTTTAGCCCCAACTTGCGAGTTTTACATCCAGTTGCAATTATCACTTTCTTTGCTGTAAAAGTATCGTCCGCAGTTTTGACCACAAATCCAGACTTTGACTTTTCCAAACTTTTTACCGTTCCCCAAACCATTTTCAAGCCATTCTTTTCTGCTTGTTTGAATATCTTATCCGTCAAGTCAAAGCCAGATATTGCCTCAAAGCCAGGATAGTTAGCGATCTCATAAGAAAGAGAAGCTTGACCTCCTACTGCCAATTTTTCAATGCAAATACTGCTAAGTCCTGCTCGGCAAGTGAATATGCCTGCAGTCAACCCAGCGGGACCAGCACCAATGATCAGCACATCTGATTTCATATATATATTGTATCCCAAAAACAAATTTTTTCCAAACAAATTCAAATATTTTTGTAAAATAATTATATATAATTATAATTAGAAAATACAAAACTAAAATTAAAATTAAAATTTTGATATAAATGACAAAAAAATTTCATAAAATACTATAATAACCTTAATTTCAAAATTTCAACAATAATTTATTTTTTTTATTGAAAAATATCAATAAAATCCGTCTGTTTTCATCATCTTTCTTCCAATGACGATACTCCTTGACAATTTCACAAAAGTATGATATCATAGAATAATAATAAAAGGAGAGATTTATGGTTGACGAAAAAAAGTGTATTACTTGTGGTGCTTGCGTGTCGATATGTCCAGTGGGTGCGATAAAGATAGTCAATGGAAAAGCGACCATCAATCAAAAAAAATGCATCAAATGCCAAAGTTGTGCACAATTTTGCCCCGTTGGAGCTATTGATATAAAAATAGAAGAAAATACAGACACTAGCAAAAATAAAAATACAAAAAAATAAACTATTTAAACAATTAAAAAACAATACATAAAAAATAAAAATGCTTATTTTCAGCATTTTTATTTTTGTTTAATCATTCAACATTGCTTTATACTCATTTGATTTTTCTTTCAACTCTCTACTGATAGAAAGTCCATTTTGATTGATATTCGCTCCCATCAATCTGGCAATTTCCGCATATAATTGATCGCCCTCTAACGTGGTGGCTTTTGTATGTGTAGTTATTTTGTCTGAATATTTTTCAACTTTTATATTGTTGTCAGCCATTGCACATATTTGAGGCAAGTGAGATATCGCAATTATCTGCTTTTTCTTGCTAAGTCTTGCCATATATTGTGCGACAACGCTAGCGATATTGCCACTCAGTCCACTATCTATTTCATCAAATATTATAGTTTGAATATCATCCACTTCACTGACAACAATTTTGTATGCCAATACAACTCTGCTCATCTCCCCGCCTGAAACGACTTTGTTCAATGGCTTCAATTCAAAACCAAGATTTGACGAAAACATAAACTCTACTCTATCCGCACCCATATACGAATATGGCTCAGAAATCTTAAAAAACTCTACATCCGCTCTTGCATTTGGCATACCTAATGACCTGAGTTCTGTCTGCAGTCTTTTAATCAAAGCAGACGCTGACTGTTTTCTAATATCAGTTAATTTTGACTGAATATTGTCAATTTTTGACAAAACCTTTTCCCTCTCATCAACTAATTCGTGATATCTTTCATGACTGTTAATCAAATTATCTAATTTAAGACTAATGTCATTAAAATATTTCTGCATGCTGTCATAACTGCCACCATATTTTCTAAATAGACTCTTTATTAGATCTAATCTAGCGTCAATATAGTCAAATCTCTCTTGATCAAAAACATTATTTTGAATATCACTGATGATTGTTTCATTGATATCTTCCACTTCAATAAGCGCACTATTCAAACGTTCAAGCAATTTTGAATAATGTTCATTTACATTACTGATCGACTGCATAGACTTTATCGCAATGGAAAGATTATCCACAACACTTGTGGAAAAATTGTTTTTGCAACACACGTCATAACAGTTTTTTAAACTGTCATTAATTTTTTCATATTGTTGCATCTCTTTTTTTTCATCGTTCAATTTTTCAAATTCGCCAGCCGATATCTTTGCCTCTTGAATTTCATTTATTTGAAAGGTATATAGATCTATTAGATTTTGTTTTTCTACTTCGTTTCCTCCGAGAGCCAAAATAGAGTTGTCAATTTCTTTAATCTTCTCAATTTTTTCGCGCAACGTAGAAAGATATCTGTCCGAACCTTTGCCGAACAGATCAATTATTTCAAGTTGATAATTGTTGTCTAAAATCGCAAGATGTTCGCTTTGACCATGCAAATCAATCAATTTTTGACAAATCTTTTTTGTGCTAGCGACTGGTACCAATTCTCCATTTACCTTGCAAATATTTTTGCCATTAATATCCAATTCGCGCGACAAAAACATCTCGTCGGACACTTCGACACCAATTTCATCGTCAATAAACTGTACTAATTTGTCAGAGATGTCATTGAAAATGACTTCAACACGCATGCGTTCGCAACCCGAACGAATTAGCGATCTATCCGCTCTACCACCAAAAACGAAACTCAACGCATCTAAAATGATACTTTTACCCGCACCCGTTTCGCCACTTATGACATTGAGCCCACTATCAAAACTTAATACGACTTTATCAATCAAAGCCACATTTTCAATTTTCAGTGTGTTTAACATTATTTAACCATTTTTTCTCTAATTTGTTTATCAATTTCGTCAGCAATTTCAGGATGTGAAGTCAGATATGCTTTCACATTTTCCTTACCCTGACCAATTTTATCCGAATTATAACTAAACCAAGATCCGCTTTTTTCAACAATCCCCATATCAATAGCGGTATCAATTAAACAACCTAAAATAGAAATGCCTTCTCCGTACATAATGTCAAATTCTGCAGATTTGAATGGTGGAGCAACTTTATTTTTCACAACTTTAATCTTTGTGCGTGAGCCTATAATGTCCTGACCACTTTTTATAGTGTCTACCTTCCTTACATCCAGACGAACAGATGAATAAAATTTCAATGCTTTACCGCCCGGTGTCGTTTCCGGACTGCCGAACATAACGCCAACCTTTTCACGTAATTGGTTGATGAAAATAACCAATGTTTTACTCTTGGATGTAACACCAGTCAATTTTCGCAACGCTTGCGACATCAGACGCGCCTGCAGACCAATGAAACTATCTCCCATCTCTCCATCAATTTCTGCCTTTGGAGTGAGAGCAGCAACCGAGTCAATGACCACAATATCAATTCCGCCACTGCGCACCAACTGTTCAGTTATCTCCAGCGCCTGTTCCCCAGTATCTGGCTGCGATACATACATCGCACCAATATCTACGCCCAATTTTTGAGCATATATTGGATCAAGTGCATGCTCGGCATCAATAAATGCCGCCGTTCCACCCAATTTTTGAGCTTCCGCTATCACATGTAAAGCAACAGTGGTCTTACCACTGCTCTCTGGACCGTAAATTTCCACAATCCTTCCACGTGGCAAACCACCAACGCCCAATGCTATATCGAGAGGCAAACACCCTGTAGGGATGACATCAATGCCTTCGTATAGATTTGTTTCATCCATTTTGATAATGGCACCTTTACCATATTGCTTTTCAATTTGAGCAATAGTTTGCTCCAATGCTTTTTTCTTCTCGTCTGTCAAAATATCTCTCCTTAAATTTAAAATTCTAATCGTATTTTATCAAATATATAAATAAATGTCAAACATTTGTTCGACATTTTTATTTTATTATTCTTCAATATTTTCCTTTTTTCCTGCTTTTTTGTCTTCTTTCAAGCAATCTTTATTTTTGACCAAATAATTCACACCTGACACCACAGTCAAAACTGTAGCAATACCGAGCATGACAAATGTGATGATTTCGAAAACTAAAACAAAAGTATCATTTAATGACAAGCTCGGAGTGTTGAAAAATGAAAGTAAAATTGCCATAGGCAGAGCAATCATCTGTACCATAGTTTTAGCCTTGCCCCAAATATCTGCTGCAAGCACCACTCCTCTGTTCGCTGCCAACAAGCGCAACGCACTGACCATAAACTCACGTGCAATTATGATAGTCACAATAATCGCTCCCCATGGGTTAGGAATCGTGCCGTCTGCGATGATTAAAAAGAAAACTGTTGATGTCAGAATCTTATCAGCAATAGGATCCAAAAACTTTCCAAAATTTGTCACCAGATTTCTGCTTCTTGCAATTTTCCCATCCAATAGATCGGTAAAAGCTGCAACAATAAAAAATATTAATGCCAAAATTTTACCTATACCATACGGAATGAAATCAGCAAAATAAAAGAACATCATAAAAGGTATAAGGCAAATTCTCAGCACTGTCAATTTGTTAGGTAAATTCATATGTAACTCCAAAAATATTATATCAAACCAAACAAAAAACAACAAGCAAAATAAGCAATAATTTTACATATAATTATTTCATATCAGAATAAATTGAAACCATAAAACAACAGTCGCTACCCTTTAAAACTGTCAACGCCTAAAATTTTATCAGATGAACAATTCAATTGTTTACATAATTTATATAGATTGATCAAACTTGGTAGGCTTTTATCGTTTTCCCAATTTTCAATAGTGGAT
The DNA here is from genome assembly GCA_946491735.1 of uncultured Clostridia bacterium. Taxonomy (GTDB): domain Bacteria; phylum Bacillota; class Clostridia; order Christensenellales; family UBA1242; genus Onthoplasma. Next base: position 64,310 of record CAMLYK010000001.1, read on the forward strand.
AGAGAAACATTCAGTTTGTCTGCAAGTGTCCGTTTTGTCATATTATAACTATTACGTATGTTTATTAAATTTTTTGAAAATTCTATCATATCTTCTCCATCAATATGATAGCAAAAGAAAGAGGATAGATATCTTAAACTACAAAATACGACATATTTTGACAAAAACAATCGCAGTATGAAAAATTCTATTGAATATTACTTACTTTCATCATCAGTTTTTTTATCATTAGATTCAACGCTATCAACTGTATTATTTGTATGCTTTTCAATTTTGTATTTATTCTTAGTTAATCCTACGACTTTTACCTCATCACCTAAACTAATTGAATCATCATAAATAACAGGAATTTTTATTGTGTTCACAAGGCAATAAAAATCCTCATCTTCCTTTATTAATAAACCAGTTTGATTGATGAATTTCAATTTGTCTTGATAATTTTTGAGCCAATTCACTGCTCTTTTTCGCAACAAAAATATAAGCAACAAGGCAGCTATTATAAATAGTGCAAATTGTAAAACTATATACCACACCGAATCAACACTTGATATACTCATAAAGAAGGGTATCACAGCAGAACATGAAAAAGCAGCGCCAAACAAATACATTGGCTTTATCAATTCTGCAATGAGTCCCAATACAATTACAACTAGCCAAACATAAAACATGTCACAATATCCTCTCTAAAAAACTAAACGCGTTCTAAAACGACTTATTACACACGCAGAACACATGATGACCACAACCATTAATAAAGCGGCAAACAGTCCTACGAAGATTTTATTTTTAACTCCACTTTTATGCTCTCTCCTCATGTTTAGTTGTATAATATTTAAAGATTAAAAAGATAAACCATACTTATAAAATTATTTATCAATAAAACTTAAAATTGCCCAATTTTTTTATTGAATCATAGAAAATTTGATGCATTTTCTTTTTATTCACTTTATAGGCAAAATTCACATTCCCTTTTCTACTAAATGTGATAATTGTTTTGCCAGGTTGCTTATCTGTATCCACATCAAAGAAAGCTTTTTTTGTTTTGAAAATCTTAGGATAACGCATGATCATGCACGCACAAGTATCATTGGTCGCAATTCGTCTGTCTGGATAATTATGTTCCCAATATCCAGAATAAATTTCATTGATAAATCTGCCCACATCATTAATGGTCTTGATATATTCAACTTCTTCTTCAGTGAAATTTGCCAATTCTCTACCCATACGAGATGGTATAATAGTTATAGGAATGCCACTATCAAGTACAATCTTGAACGCTTCTGGATCGGAAGACACATTGAAAGATATATACTCAACCCATTTACCCTCGCTCTTCAATCCATAAGGAGCACAACCTTCACAATAAATATGATTGATCATGCCAACAACATCCGGATGACGAGTTATCAAATATCCTAAATTTGTATGTGGACCCAAAGCAAATATTATTATATCTTTTTGATATTTTTTTATCACTTCATACATGGCTTCAATTGCATTTTTTTCAATGGGTTTAGTTTGAACAGTTTTTGGCGGAATATATCCTCCCATGCCTTCGTTTTGATGTATAAAAGTGGCATCTGGATTCATTCTATACATTGCTTTTTTTGCGCCCATAGCAAGTGGAATATCTGTGCGTTTGAACTTTTCCAATAGGTGCAAAGCATTTCTTGTAACTTTATCTACACTTAAATTTCCACAAACTGTTGTTATCAATTTTATATCTAAAACTTCATCATACAAAGATAAAGTCAATGCGACAGAGTCGTCCGCTCCTGGATCAAAATCAAAAATGCAATTATATTTTTTATTTTCTTTCATAACTTCTCCATCTTTTTCCATGTAATACTTCATTATATCTTATTAAATTATTTTTTACAACTATTTTAAAACTAAAATTGATTTTCAACAAATATCTTTTAAAAATTGCTGATTTTTAATTAAGTCAATAAATCATGTTTAAATAAAAAAATTAAACTTTTTACGAATAAAACCACTATTAGACACATTTTTCGACATTTTATTTGTGTTAT
>CAMLYK010000002.1 GCA_946491735.1 uncultured Clostridia bacterium
ACATAAATTAATCTATATGTTATATTAATTATGCAATCGTGCGTGGGAGATTAGCGCAGTTGGTAGAGTACCTGCCTTACAAGCAGAGGGTCATAGGTTCGAGTCCTATATCTCCCACCAATTCAAACGATTGTATTTTATTTTAACAATATAATTTTGTTTGAATATATTATTGTAAGATGCAATTAGAATTAAACACAATAATTCTAATATGCGGGAGTGGCTCAGTGGTAGAGCGTTGCCTTGCCAAGGCAAATGTCGCGAGTTCGAATCTCGTCTTCCGCTCCATAAACACAATATCTTGTGTTTTTAAGGTGGCTAGGTACTACATTCGGTGGTGGTAAACCTAGTCATTTTTATTTGTGAGTAGAATTTGAGTAGAATAAAAAAAGTATCTTTACTGCTTTTAATATGTGTATTGAAATACTAATAATAATTTATAAAATAAAATAAAAAAAGTTTAATAAAATATGTTGCAATTTTCTTTTTTTTCATATATAATTATATAGTCTATACGGTAATGGCACCATCGCCAAGTGGTAAGGCTCGGGTCTGCAAAACCCTCATCACCAGTTCGAATCTGGTTGGTGCCTCCATCATTATTATTTATTCAATAATGATTGATGAATATGGAAAAGGACAAACTCATCAGAATTTATACTATGCCGGTGTGGCAAATCGGGTTCCCTAAAAATTTAATGTAATTTTTAGGGCGAGAAATGGCAGACGCGCGTCACAACCGGCGATTTATGCAAGATTGCTCGATATACTCGTAATGTAGCATAAACTTGATTGTTCCTTATCCTACTGCGAACGTGTTCTTGTAGGAGACCTGCCCTGTGCTTATTTATTTATCAAGAGTACAGACGAACGAATTTATCTTAATCAAACTATGCCGGTGTGGCGAAATGGCAGACGCACAGGACTTAAAATCCTGGGGGCTTAACCGCCCGTGTCGGTTCGACCCCGACCACCGGCACCAAATATCTGATTGATAGTGTTTCATAAAAAATTTTATAATTTATTTTGATATATTATATATTTCATTATTTGATATATTGGACTACGATTTAAAGTTTTGGGCTAACATATAGATTGTTTTACAACATTATAATAATTTTCATTTGACAATAATAAGTTATTTTGTTATAAATAATTCAATAAACTTAATGCAAAAGGATGTCTCTATGTTATTTTGTGAAAAGTGTAATAGATTGTCGAATGACAGTATTTGTGCAATTTGTGGCAAGAAGGGATTGAGAGAAGTGAGAGAGGATGATTTTTGTTTTTTTTGACACTGTCTGCCTTTAAAACTAGTATTTTTGAAGCAAATTTAAAGGAAAAAAATATTCCTGTAGCGACATTTGGACAAGGTTATGATTTTGCGACAAAGAAGAGTGCGGAATACAACTTTTTCATTCCTTACAAATTTTTTGATAGAGCAAAAGATTTATATAATCTATTATTTGAATAATGTAAAATAGTATAGTTAAAATTGAGTTTGTGAATATGAAATTATTTTGCTAAGATACAATAGTATCAATCAAGTTTTTATCGTTTTAATTTTTTATGAATTCGTAATTAAATATAGATTAGATGTGATATTTGATTGTGATGCTAAATTTTTCCATCATAGATTATTATAAACAAACATTTGATTTGTTGCCGATTTTTTGCTATTATATATTTTGTAAGTCAAAATAAAATTTATTTAGGAGATAAGATGTTAAAAATAGAGCATTTGACAAAAAAATTTGGGGACAAAATTGCAGTAGATGATTTGAGTTTGACAGTAGAAGATGGTCAGATATGTGCTTTTATAGGGCATAACGGAGCGGGCAAGACCACTACTCTTAAAGCGATTGCGGGAATTATCGGTTTTGATAACGGTAAAATTTCAATTAACGATACAGATGTTCAATCAGAACCTATGAAGGCTAAAATGCAATTATCGTATTTGCCGGACAATCCCGACTTGTATGAACATTTGAAAGGAATAGAATATTTGAATTTTATTGCTGATGTATTTGGTTTGAGTGTAGAAGAGAGGAAGAATAATATTGAAGAATATGCTAATAGACTTGAAATATATAAGGACTTGACTGAACCTATATCCTCATATAGTCACGGAATGAAGCAAAAGATTGCATTGGTATCCGCATTGATTCACAAACCTAAATTGTTATTGCTCGACGAACCATTTGTTGGGCTAGATCCTATCAGCAGTCATCAATTCAAAATGATATTGCAAGAACTGGCTGACAGTGGTGCTACTATATTTTATTCGACTCATGTGTTAGACGTCGCAGAAAAAATTTGTTCGCATGTGGCAATAATCAAGCAGGGCAAATTGATAGTACATGATACTATGGAAAATGTCAAAGGTATGAGCAGTCTAGAAGATATATTCTTGGAGTTGGAAAATGAAGAACACAATTAACTTAACCAAGATATATTTTAAGGAGAGCCTTAGCAACTCATTCAACAGTACAAACAAGCGAAGTACAATCAAAAATGTTTTGTATTTTATTCTTTTGTTTATATTCATAGCAGTATGCTTAGGTTATTCTTTATACAATATGGCAAGTATTCAAATGCAGCTTTATGGTACAGCTTCTAGCATCATAATCATTGGCTTGCTGATGTCTACTATTATGGTCATTATGATGACGGCATTTGATACTCAGGGCTATTTTTATAAATCAAAAGACTATGAAATTTTGCAATCGCTCCCTATTAAGACAACTAGTATTGTGACTGCAAAATATCTCAGTTCGTACATGATGTCATTCATCTATAACGCAATGATAGGATTGCCTACGTTTGTAATATATTTTTATTTTGAGCAAATTAATGCGATGGCGATTGTTCTTGCTGTATTTGGATTAATTTTGCTTCCTGCATTTACACAATTGATAGGTAGTTTGTTAGCTTGGATAATCAATATCATTTCGAGCAAAATGAAAAATAAAAATATAATGAGAAGTATATTGACTATCTTGTTTTTGATCCTATTATATGTATTTATATTTTCAGCAGATACACCTGGTTTTACTGAGGCGTTTGTAGGTGATATGCCATTGGCAATGAAAATTATTTTGCCGCATATATACTTTTTATACAATGCAATAACTAATGTCAGTTTGTTATGGTTTTTGGCTTTTTTTGGTATAAGCGTGCTTTTTGCATTCATCAGCATTTTAGTTGTATCAATCAGTTATAAAAAAATCAATTCATCTTTGAATATAAGCATTAAATCTAAAGGCAAAGGTAAAATCTATTATACAAAATTCAGCGTATTTTCTTCATTGTTAAAGAAAGAAGCGAAGACGTTTATATCTAGTCCTGTATATTTGATGAACGGCATCATTGGACCAATTTTAGTAATCATAATGGCAATAATAGTCGGTATTGGCATGAGAGATATCAGTGGCTTAGCATTAAATATTTATGCAGTGATCACAATGACTTTGCTGACTCTTAGTATTGGAATGGTGCCAACCACTGCGGTTTCAATTTCAATGGAGGGTACCAAATTCTTCAATCTAAAAAGTTTACCGATAAAATATTCAACTATAACATTATCAAAAATTACATTCAATTTACTTTTAGTATTCCCATTCTTATTGATAGCACAAATAATACTTTGGATAATTAATCCATTTGAATTGGGAGTATGCATTTTATTATTCTTCTACTATATAATAAGTTTGATTCTGTATGTATCATTTGGGATGTTGATGAATTTAAAGATGCCTAGACTAAAATGGAGTAGTGAAACGCAGGCGGTAAAACAGGGCGCTAGCATGTTGACAACAATGATAGTCAATTTAATACTCTCGTTTTTGCCAATGATAGTTTATTTTATATTCAGTCAAGAAATTTTGTCCATGGGAATTGTGCTATATATGGGAATAATGTTTATCCTAAATATAATTTTAGCTATCATCGTTATAAGTTTACTATTTACTGTTGGAAAGAAATTGTATAATAATATAGAATGATAATCGTAAATTACAAGCAAAAAAATCAAATTAATTTTGCAAAAAATGCCACAATTTGTGGCATTTTTTTAAGCAAAGCATTCTTCTAAAGAAAGATATGCTGTGCGTGCTTTTTTATTTATTTTAGTAAAATAATCTAGAGCTATCATGAGAGAATATACTAGTTTTTTATCATTTTTTTCACTAGCAATGAAAAGGGAATTAAGAAGCATTGAAAATTCTTCTTTTTCATTCATTTTCAGCTTGTAATTGTCTATATTTTTCATTATCATGCGGACGCAAGTTTTAATTTTGTTGTAATAATTGGTTTGATAATCATCCGTATCTACAATGACATGACGCTTTGAGTAAATATCATTAATGGCTTGTTTGAATGGAATGATAATTGCATTAGCAAAATTGTAAAATTCCTTGCCATTATGTTCTCCTTCGATTTTAAAATACCTTGCTATGAAATCGTAGAAATCATACATTTTGGTGTTAAATCTGTAAAGTAGGTTATATACAAATGCAATAATATCTTTTTCATTATTAGGTAATGTAAGAGTAAAACCATCCTCGTATTCTTTGGACGCTGATGAAAAGGCTGAATTGAAATCATAATCATCTATGCATGATGAAATTATATTTTTTAATTTATCATCTTCTGATATAATTTTCAAAATGGAAGCGATTTTGATATCTGCCAAAATATATTTCCCTGAAATAAATTCATCGCATGCGGTATTAAATGGAATTAATTCATGAATACTTTGATTATTCATACATACTCCTATATTTATCATTATAACAAAATTAAAATTTGATAGCAAGAAATTTAAACTCTTTTAAAAAGTTGTAATTTTATTTATAATATTGTATAATAATAGCAACGAAGGATGAATTATGGATTTTGTACCTGATAACACTGTCAATAAATTGATATTATTATACGTTTTGGACAAAATGGAGATACCGCTTACTGAAAACTCCATTTTGGAAATTTGTTCTAGTCAAAACAATTGGGTCAACTGGATGGATTGTAAAGATTTGCTATCACAATTGATCACTTCAAAATTTGTATATAAACCCAATACAGATAGCGATGAAAATAGATATTACATTACAGTTGCGGGCAGGGAGTGTTTATCACAATTTTATACACGTATTCCGGCAAGTCTTAGGGATAATATATCTCATTTTGCACAAGAAAACAAAATGCAGTTTAAACGAAATCAAGAGTATGTAGCAAAGTCGTATAAAAATGAAGATGGCAGCTACACAGTTGATTTAAAAATTCTAGAGCCACTCACGACGGATTCAATTTTTTCGCTTAAACTAAAAACAGATACCAGACACAATGCCACTGTCGCTTGTAAACGTTGGAGAGAGTTGGCAGCTAATGTCTATGAATACATATATAGCAGGATTATTGATAATTAAAAAAGACCACTTACAAGGTGGTCTTTTAATATATAGCATTGTATTCATTAACGTTTTGAATGGTATTCATCTCTGCTTTAATATGATATATACTATTGAATCCGCTTATTGCGAACAAGAATAATACAGGCATATAAAACGTTATGGAAGAATAATAAATGATTTCCAAAATAGAGTAGGTAAGTCCACAAACTAACACCAGTAGCATGACAAATCCTATAAATTTAGTCAGCAAATTGAACATTTTCAAAAAACTGCCTTTTTTATTGTCCGATATAATACTTATTGTTCTAACAGATTTCCCAGAATGTCGTATTTGATTCATAATATTCAAATTCCTAAAAGCATAAATCAGCGCTGTAAATGTAAGAATTAATGATGTGAGCATGACAAAGATGCTAACTATTAACATCGTCGTTGACAAACTGTCTGATAGGTAATAACTGAACATTGAAATAAGTTGCCAGATGAATATTAAAAAGAACAGGCTCATAAATAAAATTCTATAACCAGTATCTTTTTTCAAAAATGGTAAATCCTTGTGTTGATATTCAAGTTTTTTAAACTTCATTTTTTACCTCTATAATAATTTTATATAAAATAAAAAGCAAAGTCAAACAATTTAATGAATAAAAATAATTGCCAATGGGATAGTGATCAAAGTACATATCAGTCCCTGAGTTAATTTTTGTTTGACAATTGTTTTTGTCGATATTTTGAGTTTATTTAAAAACGAAAGTGATTGCATCAATATGCTAATGCCGCCAAAGCCTATTAGACCACTGGCGATTATTGTTTTTAATGTTAAACTGATATTTACATTGTTCAATTCTATCACACCTCTAGTTATTTCAAAAAAACCAATTATTGTCGCTCTAATTGTTTCAAAATTTTGTGAACAATGAAATATTGTACAGATTGCTTTTGATATATTGTCAATAACATTGATGTTGAGCAAAACATCGATGATCAAAAAACTCAGTATCATATAAGCACAAACCATAAAAATTGATATAGTAGCATCGTATACACTATTTGATAATACATTTTCGTATTTTTTTCCTTTATATGTCAAATTTTTATCAACATATTTATCTTTTCTGTAAATCAAGCCGTTTAATAGTACTGAAATGATGTTTGCAATTAAAATTATAATTCCTGCCTTATACGAGAGAAAAATACTGACTCCAACAGTTCCAATGATGAACATTGGACCGCTAATAGAGCAAAAGGACATCATTTTTTCCGCTTCTTTTTTTTCAATCTGTCCCTGCTCGTGTAGTGTGCATATTAATTTTGCTCCCATAGGATAGCCCGAAATTATGGATAGCAAAAAAATTTTAAAACCAAAATTTGGCACATGATAGATATTGTTAAAGTGTTTGTCCAATTTTCCTTTTTTGAATTCAGACAAACTAACTATTATTCTCGTGAAAATAAAAAAGGGAAACAATACAGGTAAAACTTTTAATGCCCAGACCGAAATTGCATTCAAACACGAATTAGCGTAAATTGCTGGATTTAAAATAAAAATAATACATATAAATAATATTAGCAAAATGATAATTTTATTTGATTTTAAAAATTTAATCATATATAATTATATTAAAGATTGGGGTAGATATGAAAAAATTAGCTTTAGTTTTAGGTGGTGGATCTTCAAAGGGATATGCTCATATTGGTGTATTAAAAGTTCTTGAAAAAAACGGTATCAAGCCAGATATAATCGTGGGTACATCTATGGGTGCGTTAGTTGGAGGTCTGTATTCTACAGGCATTTCCATTGACAAATTAGAAGAAATGGCTATGAAATTTAATAGCCTTGGACCGTTTAGTTTGTATTCCGCGTTGTTTAAAGACAATTTATTGAATGTAGATAAAGTAAAACGTCTGATAGAAAGAGAGGCTAAAGATATTACTCATGAAGACTGTCCTATTAAATTTGTATCAGTTTCTACAGAATTAAACTTAGGGAAAGAAAAATATTTTGATACCGGTTTGATTAAAGATAGCATAATTGCTAGTATATCAATACCTGGAGTTTTTCCGCGATTTAAGTTGGGCAACAATGTTTACGTAGATGGAGGATTACTCAACAATCTACCCGAAGATGTTGCGAAAAAATATATGCCAGATGCTGTAATTCTTTCAATTGACGTAATAGGTGAATATTCTAAACAGGTAGAAAAATTGCGCATGAAAACAATAGAAACTATTATCAATGCTTCTACCTTAATGACACAAACTATTGCAAACAAAAAACCTCAGTTGGCGGATTTAAGGATATCAATATCTCAACCGCATGTTAGTCAGTTGGATTTTTCAAAAAATACGGTTCAAAAAGCAATCAACAAAGGAGCAAACGTCACAAGAAAGTATATTTCCGAAATAAAAAGATTGTTGGAAATTTCTGATATAGAGAACAAAAAAAGTAAAAGTGTAAAACAAAATGTTAAATCTAAAACAACTACGGATAAAACTAATAAATAATTAGGGGGAATCATGAAAATAATTGATGATATAAAAAAAAGAGCAAAAAAAATTAATGCCACTATAGTTATCCCTGAAGCAAATCTGGATAAACGAGTGTATGAGGCTGCTAAGCAAATACTGGATAATAAAATTTCAAAGCTCATCGTTTTTGGTAAAAATAGTGAATTTGATGACAGTTTCAAAACAAAAGATTGCCAAATTATTGATATCACAACATACAAAGATTTGGACAAGTTTGCAAAAGATTTGTATGAAATTAGAAAAGCAAAGGGTATGTCAATAGAGGAGGCAAATAGATTAGTAAGACGCCCAGATTATTTTTCAATGATGCTATTAAAAGATGATTTAGCAGATGGTATGGTGGCGGGTGCCACATGGTCTACGGCGGACACTTTGCGTCCTGCCTTGCAAGTAATCAAGACCAAGAAGGATAAGCCAATAGTGACGGGTATTACTTTGATGGTGAAAGAAAATGCCGATCCAAAAGTCTTTGCAGATGTGTCACTGATAGAAAATCCAACTAGCGAAAATTTGGCAGATATTGCAATATCTAGTGCGGAATTTATAGAAAAGGTTTTGGGATTAGAACCAAAGGTTGCAATGCTAAGCTATTCGACAAAGGGCAGTGCCAAGAGTGAAATGGTAGACAAGGTACAAATTGCAACAGAAATCGCCAACAAAAAATCAAACTATCTAATTGATGGTGAGATGCAAGTTGATTCAGCATTAGACAAGTCAACTGCTGTAAAGAAGGGCGTCACAAGTAAAGTTGGAGGAGAGGCGAACGTGCTTGTCTTCCCAGATCTTAATGCAGGTAATATTGGGTACAAGTTGGTTGCACGTATGGGAGGATATACGGCAATAGGTCCAATCATGTTGAATTTCAACAAGCCAGTCAACGACCTAAGTCGAGGCTCAAATGTTGAGGAAATAATCAATACCATTTGCATCACAAAATTATTGATTTAACAAAATATTAAATATCATTTTATGTTTTCATTTATTTTATGATTAATAAAATGATTTTTTTATTTTAAAATCAGAAAAAATGATAAAAATTTATAATAAGATTCGACAAATCCAAAAAATCATTTTGTTAATTTATTCAATTGTGGTATAATTCTGATTATCAACAATTAGGAGAAAATATGAAAGTTTTAGTAGTAAATTCGGGAAGCAGTAGTTTGAAAGCTCAATTAATGGAGACAGATAGTGGTAAAGTGTTGGCGAAAGCTTACTGTCAACGTATAGGTTTGGACAAATCATTTATGGAATACAAGACGAATGAAAAATTTGTTATTGACTTTGATATGCCTAATCATAAAGTGGCATTCAAGTTGTTTTTAGATACACTCACCAGTAATGATAAGGGAGTAATTAAAAGCTTAAATGAAATAAAGGCAATAGGACATAGAATAGTAAATCTTGGCGAGAAATACAACAAATCAATTATAATCACGAAAGAAATTTTCGATGATATGCAAAATTATATTCATTTTGCACCTCTGCACAATCCAGCTGCAATGTCAGGCATTAAGGCATGTTTGGAATTGATGCCAGAAGTGAAAAATGTGGGAGTTTTTGACACGGCATTCCATTCAACGATGCCAGAGCAAGCGTATATTTACGCTCTTCCATATGAATTTTATGAAAATAACGGCATCAGAAGATATGGAGCACATGGCACAAGTCATAGGTATATAGCTATGAAATGTAGGGAGATATTTGGAGATTTGAAAGGAAAGAAAATCATTTCTTGTCATATAGGAAGTGGAAGTAGCATCTGTGCTATCAAAGATGGGAAAAGTGTCGACACTTCAATGGGATATACTCCACTAGCAGGAGTAGTGATGGGCACTCGCTCAGGAGATATTGACCCCGCAATTTTAAAAGATATAATGAGCATAAAAAATTGTTCAGTAGACGAAGCGATTGACATGTTAAACAAAAAAAGCGGACTTTTAGGAATTGCTGGATATAGCGATATGCGAGATATTGAGGCAAATATTGACAACAAAGTTGTAAAACTGGCATTTGATGTTATGGTTTATTCTATAAAAAAATATATTGGTGCATACGCAGCAGCGATGAATGGAGTAGATGCTATTGTCTTCACGGCAGGAATTGGCGAAAAAGATGAATTGGTGCGTGAGGCAGTTTGTAAAGATATGGAATATTTGGGCTTAGAATTTGATAGCGAAAAGAATATCAAACTGCACAAACCATTTGATAAAATCATCGAGATCACAAAACCTACTAGCAAGGTTAAAGTGTACCGTATCCCTACAGATGAAGAGTATATGATCGCATTGGACACTGCAAATCTTGTAAAATAATATATATTGAGTATATATGTTATGAGATATACCATATATATAAATTTATTGTCAGTTATTAAATGTTTAGAAACAGCCAATTAAAAGGGATTCAGATAGAAATTTATAAATTTTTAAAAACTTATCCATAACCAATTGACAAATAGGATTTAATTTGATAAAATCATTCCATATTTTGTCGTGTGCTATTTTTAAAAATTTAATAAAGCACGAATTATTATGGAGGTTATGTATGGCAGTTCCTAAGGGAAAAGTTTCAAAGTCAAGACGCGATAAACGTCGTGCAAACTGGAAAGCAACTGTTCCTACTTTGGTTGAATGTCCACATTGTCATGAAAAGAAAGTGGCTCACCAAGTATGTAAAAATTGTGGTTATTATGATGGAGAACAAGTTGTTAATCTAGATAAAAAAGAAAGTAAATAAAAAATAAGGTGAAAGCCTTATTTTTTGTTTGTAATTTTTGACTTGTAATTTTGTCTGATTGAATGTATCGTATACAATTAAATGTCCAAATATAAATTACAGTGAAATGACATTTTGATAATCACTTGTTAATTGCGCGATAATTAGTTATAATAATAAAAAGGAAAAAAATATGGAAAATGTAGTTAAAAAAATAAAAAGTGAAGTAGTTGAAAATATAGAGAATTTTGTAAAACTTGTTCTCAGCGAAACTAAAACTGAAACAAAAAAAATTGTAGTGCGTCCTATAATTATTAAAGATAAACTATTGTTGCAGATTGAAAAATATAAAAAAGATAAAGTTTATCATGAAAACGTTGAAGTAAATAAAATTTTAGAATTGCAATTTTTTGACTACAAACAAATTTTGATTGAATTAAAAGATAAAAATATCATTTTTAGTAAAAAATCAAATAGATATAAACAAAAAATACAATTAAAAGAGCAAGTCAATTCAGAAATTAATTTGAGCCATAATAAACAAAAATCATATTTGATAAATGAAGGGGATGATGTACCAGCATTGGTAGATCTGGGAATATTTACAAAAGAGGGAAAGATAGTAAAATCAAAATATGATAAATTCAAACAGATTAATCGCTTTATAGAAATCATTGATGATGTGTTCAAATCAATCAAAAAAGATGAAATCACAATTTTAGATTTTGGCTGTGGCAAATCATATTTGACTTTTTTAGTATATTATTACTTTGTTGAAATTAGAAAAATAAAAGCAAATATTATCGGATATGATTTGAAGTCTGACGTTGTAGATAGATGCAATGATATTGCCAAAACATATGGATATAGTGGTTTACATTTTTTTGTAAATGATGTGAAAAAAGATAAGTTATATGAAGGTGATATTGACATGATTATTAGTTTGCATGCTTGTGATACTGCGACTGATTATGCTTTGGATTATGCAATCAAAAGAAAAATCCCTTATATTTTTTCTGTTCCGTGCTGTCAGCATGAGATTAATCAGACACTCAAAAAAGGCGGAGATTTTGACATAATGTTTGAAGACGGCTTGATCAAAGAAAGATTTTCTGCACTCTTGACTGATGCGATTCGAGTGGAAATTTTGCGTTCATACGGCTATGACGTGGATGTGATCGAATTTGTTGATTTTGCTCATTCACCAAAAAATATAATGATAAGAGGCAAATTGACAAAATCGAAAAAATCACTTTCAAAAATTGAAAATTTAATAAAAAAATATAAATTTAAACAAAAATTATATGAATTAATAAAAAATTCATAGCAAAATTGATAAAAAATAATATTTTTAATAAATATTTAAATTTTTATTTTTATTAAAAAATTTAATTTAAAAGTGATATTTATTTTACATTTATTACAATTAAGTGTAAACTTTATATATAACGATTAATTAGGAGAGAATATGAAAATAGTAGTTGATGCATTCGGTGGAGATTATGCACCTTTTGAAATAGTTGCAGGAGCGGTAAAAGCTTTGCAAGCCAATGAAAAATTAAATCTTGTATTAGTTGGAGATAAAGACAAAATTACAGAGATACTTCAATCTCTTGTGTTTGTGTCAGACAGATTAGAAATTGTGCACGCACCTGATGTAGTCACAATGGATGACGTACCAACTGTTGCAATTAGGACTAAAAAGACCTCTAGCATAGTTGTCGCATATGATTATCTAAAACAGAATGATGATGCTATGGCATTGGTCAGTGCGGGTAGTACAGGTGCGACACTGACAGGTGCAGTTTTGAAACTTGGAAGAATACCAAACATTAGTAGACCAGCACTTGCTCCAATTCTTCCTACTGTCAATGATAGAGGAGTGATGTTGCTCGACTGTGGCGCTAATGCAGATTGCAAGCCTGAAAATTTGCTTCATTTTGGAATTATGGGTAATGAATATATGAAGGCTATTGGAATCAAAAAACCACGCATTGGTCTATTGAATATCGGTACAGAGGAAGAAAAGGGAAGCGAAACTGTAAAAGAAGCATATCAATTATTAAAAAATTCCAAATTAAATTTTGTCGGCAACATTGAAGCACGTGATGTTTTGAGAGGAAATGTTGATGTTGTAGTTAGCGATGGATTTGCAGGAAATGTCTGTTTGAAGACAATCGAGGGTACAGCTGAGATTTTGTTTGGTGAATTAAAAGATGCTATGACATCATCATTTAAAACCAAATTGGGTGCATTGCTTTTAAAGAAAAAAATGAAGGGAATAAAACAAAAGTATGATTACACAAAAGTTGGTGGCGCTCCACTTTTGGGTGTGACAAAAATTGTTTTGAAATGTCATGGTAATAGCAAAGCAGACAGCATCGCAAGCACCATTGAGCAAGCATTTGTTTTGGCAAATAACAAATTGATAGAAAAGGTAAAAACGGCTGTTGAAAAAAATGAAGAATAGATTTTTGACTCTATTTGAAAAATGTAGTGATGAGTTGAAAGAATTAGCATTTACTCACTCTTCTTTTGCTAACGAAAAAAAGATAGAGAGCAATGAAAGAGTGGAGTTTTTAGGAGATAGTGTTTTGTCGACGATAGTATCAGACTATTTGTACAAGCATTATCATCAGACTGAGGGTAAGATGTCTAAAATACGTGCCAGCTTTGTTTGCACTGAAAATTTATCAAACCTTGCAAAAGAACTCAATATAAAGGATAGAATTCATTTTGGTAAAAGCTTCAAGGGTAATGAAATTTCTGATGCAATTTTAGCGGACACAATAGAAAGCATGATTGGAGTCATGTATCTATCATTTGGCATGTCGTCAATTGCTAGTGCAGTCATAGATGCGCTTGAAATCAAAGAAAATTTAAAGTCCGGATTGAAAAATGTTGATTACAAATCCGAATTGCAAGAATTGACACAGAATCTAAAATACAAACTTGAATATAAAGTTGAGAAATATCAAACAGAAGGTGGGCAAGAAAATTTTCGAGCGAATGCTTTTATTGATGGAAAATTTGTTGCATTCGGTCAGGGTTCGACCAAACGTGAAGCAGAGCAGAATTCTGCTAAAAAAGCATTAAATAAACTAAAAAAAATATAATGAGTTGATATTTTTATCTAAATTAATAATTAAAAATACGTTATAGAAATACAAAAAACATTAATTATTTGACAAATATATGCTTAAAATATATAATCAATAAAATTGGAGTATAAATGAACGAAACTGAATTGCTAAAACCGGTCCTTGATAAAGGTGAGGAAATTATAAAGTGGTATAAACCTCATCGATTTCGTGCATATATTGATCTGATCTTTACTATAATTATTTTAGTTTTGTTTTTGAGAGGCTTGACGATTGGCGTATTTATTCAAGAAGGGTTTATGTTGTCATGGCTCTTAATGTATATATTTGTTGTTGTTCTTGTTACAGCAATTCAAGCAATTTTGATATCCCTTTGGTATAAAAAAACTATATATGTTATAACGAACAAAAGAATCATAGTACGCACTGGATATATTGGAGCGGATTATCACGAACTCGATTATGATACAATAGGAGCAATCACAGTTATTGTTGATTGGAAGGACAAATTAGTAAAGAAAAATACAGGCAGTATTTCATTTGGAAGTATGGCAAGTCCTATGATTGGGCTTTCTAGATTCACATTTAAGCATATCACTGATCTATATGCTGTGAATCGTGAAATCAAAGCAATTATGGATGAAAATAAACAAAAATCGGATCATGAAAATTAAAAGGAATATATATGAAAGATATAGAATTATTTAAACCCGTTCTTGACGCAGATGAAGAAATTTTAAAAATTTACAAGCCAAACAAATTCCGTACATTTTTTGGTACAATTCTAGTTTGTATTTTAGTTACTTTGTTATTTTCTCTAGCGGTTATAGGAGCATTTTTAGATCCAGAAACAACTATTGCAACTGGCATAGGCTTCATTGTTTTCATAGTGGTGTTTGATGCTTTGGCAATTTTGTTAATCGCCCTATGGTATAACAAAACCATTTTCGCTGTGACTAACAAAAGAATTTTAATTCGTACTGGTTATATCGGAGTAGATTATAAGGGCCTAGATTATGATACCGTTGGTGCTTTAACAGTCAACGTGAATTGGGTTGATAAAATTTTGAAAAAGAATACTGGTACACTCTCATTTGGAAGTATGGCTAGTCCTATGATCAATACTGCCAACTATAAATTTTCATTTGTGTATATCAATAATCCATATGAGGTTTATCGTGAAGTTAAGGCTATAATTGATGAAAACAAATTAAAAAAAGACAATAAATAATATAGTTAAAAACATCGTATAAATTAAACTTTTCAAATATTTAAATTTGATTTGACAAAATTAATATATAGTGTTATAATACACTCGATAATAAAGGAGCAATTATGTTATTTGAACCACCTATTGATTTGTTAGTAGAAAGAGTAGGTTGTAGATATGCTGTAGCAGTAATTGTCGGTGCTAGAGCAAAGGATTTGGCAAATAAAATACCTACATTGTTGAATGGAAGTGCCAATTTAGCAATTGATTATGCGGCTAATGAAGTGGCACGTGGAGAAGTTATCGGAGTTCAATCAAAATAATAAATGTATGCTAATGTTATAGTCGACATTTCCAATGATGCAGTAGATAGAGTGTTTGATTATATTGCATTGGACGACACGGAAGTAGGTATGCGTGTACGCGTTCCATTCGCTGGTAGGACAGTTTTGGGATATGTTATAGGGCTGAGCGAACATACCGACTTTGATAGAGAAAAAATTAAACCTATTATAAAAAATTTAGAAAGTGTTCCTAAACTTAAACCAGAGATATTGCAATTATGTTTATTTTTAGCAAAACACTTTTTTTTACGTCTTAGTGATTGTATAAAACTGGTTCTTCCGTCCTGTATTCGATTAGATACTCAACATGAACAGATAGAATATGATTTGTCATTATTGTTAGATATTGATACTGCTATTAATTTGATTGGCAAGCGTGCTAAAAATCAATTGGCACTAGTGGCATCGTTGAATGAAGAGGGAATGATCAGTTATCAAAAAGCGATAGAACTTTTTGGTAGGACTAGTGTAAATTCGTTAATTGAAAAGGGAATAATTTTAAAGAATTCACGCAGAAAAAATCGCTTACAGTATATTGATAAGAAGACAATTCAAAAAAATATTTTGACACCTAGTCAAATGAATGCTGTCAATACTATAAAAAATCAAAACAAAACTTTTCTTTTGCAGGGTGTCACAGGAAGTGGGAAAACAGAAGTGTATATGACAATTATCGAAGATTGTCTAAAGGAAAATAAAACCGCTATTATGTTGGTGCCTGAGATATCTTTGACTCCACAAATGATGGATAGATTCAATTCAAGATTTCCAAATGATGTAGCTGTACTTCATAGTGGGCTTAGCGAAGGGGAAAGATTCGATGAATGGGAACGCATCTTTAATAATAAAGCACATGTAGTCTTGGGAGCACGCTCAGCTATATTTGCACCTATTGAGAATTTGGGTGTAATCATTATTGATGAAGAACATGATTCATCATATATAAGTGAAAGTAATCCGCGTTTTGTCACGCACGATGTAGCAAAATTTAGAGCAAGATTCAATTCTTGTCCACTAATATTAGGAAGTGCAACTCCTAGTATTGAGAGTTACTATAAGGCAGAATCAAAGCAATACGAACTGGTCAAACTTCCAGAACGTATCAACGGCCTAGAGATGCCCAAAATAGAAATAATTGATATGCTAAACGAGGTCATGGATGGAAACACTTCACCATTTAGTAGAAAATTGCTGTCAAAATTAGATGATTGCATTAAGCGAGGTAAACAAGCAATTTTGTTCATAAATAGAAGGGGATTTGCTTCATTCGTGATGTGCAGAGAGTGCGGATATAGAGCAAAATGTGATGATTGTGAAGTGAGTTTGGTCTATCACAAAGAGGACAACGAGTTGAAGTGTCATTTTTGCGGGAAACGATATAGAATGCTCACAAATTGTCCTAATTGCAACAGCACAAATATTAAATATGGCGCTTTGGGTACTGAACGTGTCGTCAATGAACTAAAAAGCATTTATAAAGATATTCCAATATATAGAATGGATAATGATACGACAAGAAAAAAAGATGGGCATAAAAAGATATTAGAACAATTTTCAACTCACACGCCGAGCATCCTTGTCGGAACACAGATGATAGCTAAGGGTCATGATTATCCTAATGTGTCTTTTGTGGGCATTCTGGATGCGGATGTCAGTTTATATAACAGTGATTATAAATCAAATGAGCGGACTTTTCAGTTGATCACACAAGTGGCAGGTAGAGCGGGTAGAAAAACAAACGATGGTTATGTCGTACTGCAAACTTATGCACCAAATCATTATGTGTATAGATTTGCTGTCAACTATGATTATGAAGGCTTTTATGATCGAGAAATTAATTTGAGACAGACAACGGGCTTTCCACCTTTCAGTATAATTTTACGAATATTGGTCAGTAGCGTAAGTGACAATAGGGCAAAAGAAGTAACAAAAAAATTATTTGACAAAGCAAATCAATTAAAAGATAAATATGGGAAATCTATAATGTTTTTGCAGGCTATGCCATCACCTGTGAAAAGAATTCAAACAAAATATCGCTATCAGATATTGACTAGATTCGTTCCAGATGATAAAATAATAAAAGATTTTTACAATATTGCTGACATGATTGAAAAAGATGTTTCAATCTTTGTAGAAGTCAATCCAAACAATTTGAGGTAAAATATGGCAATTAGAGAAATAGTACAACACACAGATAATTTCATTAGAAAACAGAGTAAACCTGTTAAGTTTTTTGATGAAAAATTGTGGGAATTGCTTGATGATATGTGGGAGACGCTTGATGATCGTATAGGTTCTGGGCTCAGTGCAGTGCAAGTAGGAGTATTAAAACGAGTTTTCATATTAAATATTAATAATATGAAAATTGAATTTATCAATCCGGTAATCACGTCAAAACATGGTGAACAGTATAAAAAGGAAGGGTGTTTGAGCGTTCAATTGCCATTCGGATATGTGAAAAGACCAAAAACTGTAACTGTCACAGCGTTTGACAGATTTGGCAACAAGTTTACATTGACATGTGAAGATTGGACTGCTGTCTGCGTGTGCCATGAAACAGATCATTTAGATGGAATCTTGTATATTGATAAATTAATTACGCCGCCAAAAGGGAAGGAAGATATTTAATGAAAATTGTATTTTTTGGAACGAACGAATTTAGTGCAACGATTTTAGCTGGTTTGCTTGAAAAAAATAGAGATGTAATAGCAATCGTTTCTCAACCAGATAAAATCAATGCAAGAAACAACAAAATAATATTATCTCCAGTGAAAAAATTGGCAATAGATAGAAATATCCCTATCTATCAATTTCAAAAATTGAATTTGGAGGGAGAGGATATTTTAAAAAGTTTAAATCCTGATTTGTTTATCACTGCAAGTTATGGTCAAATTATTAAAAAAAATATTTTAGATATTCCTAAATATGCAACTGTAAATGTTCATGCTAGTTTGCTTCCAAAATATCGTGGACCTGCGCCAATCCAATGGGCAATTATGAATGGTGAGAAAAAAACTGGTATCACGATTATGAAGACGGATATCGGCATGGATACTGGAGATATTTATTTCAATAGAGAGCTTGATATTTTAGATACAGACACATCCACTAGTGTATTTAAAAAACTTGCTACACTAGGTGTAGAATGCATAAATGATTTTTTAGACAACTTCAATTATTATAAAGATAGACACGTTCCACAATATAAAAAAGATGCCACTTACTTTCCAATGATTAAAAAGGAAGATTATTTAATAGATTTCAACACCAGTGCCGTAGCATTATGTAATAAAATCAGAGCACTTGAAAATTGTTATTTTATATACAAAAATGTACGATACAAAGTTTTGTTTGCTTCATTATCAGATTTATCAGGGAAACCGGGTGAGATTTTGGTGTGTGATGGCAAAAATGGCTTTATTGTTGCCACAAAGGATAAAGCGATAGAAATTTTATTCATCCAACCAGAAGGTAAACAAAAAATGTTGGCTTTATCCTTCATGAATTCAAACAAATTCAAGCAGGGAGATATTATTGAAAATTCTTAGTGATTATTCATTAAATGAATTATATACTTTGCTAGCGGATTTTAAAAAATTTCGTGCAAAGCAGATTTTTGATGCAATAATTCAAGCTAAAGATTATAGCGAAACAAATATTCCTAAAAAAATGATTGAGATTTTAAAATCGGAATATATTTTAAAACCAATTGAAATTTATAAAGTGCTAACAAGTAAAGACGGCACAAAAAAATATCTTTTGAAATTGCATGATGACAATATTGTTGAATGCGTCTTTTTAAAACAAAATTATGGGAATACTATATGTATGTCTACACAAGTCGGATGCAGGATGGGGTGTAAATTTTGCGCATCAACTCAAAATGGTCTGATAAGGAATCTTACGGCTGGTGAAATGCTTTCAACAATCAGTGTAGTCAACGCAGATAACGGCAAATGTACTGATAGAAATTTCACAAATATTGTATTGATGGGCAGTGGAGAACCGTTTGATAATTATGATAACGTGGTCAAATGGCTTGATTTGATAACGGACGAAAATGGGTTCAATGTGAGTGAACGCAATATCTCAATCTCTACATGCGGATTGGTTGATAAAATATATAAATTTGCTGATCTAAAGTATAACATCACATTATGCGTTTCACTTCATGCGACTGATGATGAAATGAGGAAAACAATCATGCCTATTGCTAATAGGTATACTATAAATGAAATAATTGACGCTTTGAAATATTATGTAAGTAAAAATAATCGTAGGGTTGTGTTTGAGTATTGTTTAATTAAGGACTTGAATGATAGTTTTGACTGTGCAAAATCTTTATCCGTTTTGACAAAGGGTTTGAATTGCCATATAAATGTCATATGTTTAAATCAAAATGGTGGCAGTCTGAAGGCAACGACCAAAAAAGAAGCATATGCGTTTGTTAATAAATTAAATGAATTGGGTGTCAGTGCAACTTTGCGTCGCAGTCAAGGCAGTGACATTGAAGGTGCATGTGGTATGCTTAGGGCTAAAACGTTGAAAGAAAATAATTGATCAAATAAAAGTTTAATTCGCAAAAATATTTGTTTAATATAGATTATATTTTATTTTTCTTGGGCTATTCATTTTTTAATTTCAAAATTTTATGTTATAATATTAATTAGGAGATAGTATGCGAAAAGTTGTTGTATCGGCATCTAGTTTGCCAGCAGGAAGAAACATGTCTAGCCAAATTGATTATTTGCAAAAAGTTGGTAATTTTGGCGCGGATATGTATCACTTGGATGTAATGGATGGAAACTATGTGAAAACTAAAAGCATTGATTATACATATTTTGAACAGATGAAAGAAAAATCTAGTCTACTTTTTGATACTCATTTGATGATTACTGATCCCGAAAAACATGTCAAAAAATATATAAACGCGGGTGCAGATATCATTACAGTTCATTATGAAACTTTTTCTAGTGAAGAAAGTTTGATCAAGGTATTAAAAAAAATTCGTAAAGGCAAGAAGATGGTAGGGCTAGCAATAGATATTGATACCAATGTTGAAGTTGTAGATAAATTTATAAAATATATTGATATGGTTGTCATTCTTTGCGTAAAGGTTGGCAAAGGCGGCCAAGAATTCAACAAATCAGCATTGAACAAAATCAAACACATTCGCAATATCAATCCTGATATTTTGATTGAAGCGGACGGGGGTATCAATGATGTCACTGGAGCACAATGTGTGAGAGCAGGTGCTGATATTTTAGTCAGTGGCAATTTCATATTCAATAATGATACGTATGATGCAATAAAGCAGTTGAAGGGTAAACATGGATAATAGATTTTATTTTGAAGTCAATGATGACTCGAATGTTAAATTTATAAATCAAGAATATATACATTTGACGAAAGTTAGACGATGCAAAATTGGAGATAAAATTGTTGGTTTTAATGGAGATGGATATGATTATCATCTAGAAATTACGAATATTACAAAATACAAAGTCATTGCAAGGATTCTAGATAGACAAAAAAATTCTGCGTATGATGATGTCTGTGTAACAGTATATCTAGCCTTGATAAAAAATGATGCACTAAGTACAGCAATTGACAATTTGGCAGAATTAAATGTGAAAAATGTCAAGTTGTTTAAATCCGACTATAGCGTTGTAACGATCGATGAAAAGAAGTTGAATAAATTAAATCAAATTGCAATTCAAGCTAGCAAACAAAGTGAACGTGCAGATATAATGAAAGTTGAATTGATAGATAAAACTGATATTAAAGATGATGCCAAAAATTATGACAATTGTTTTTTTGCATATGAAAATGCTACCGACAAGATCGAAAATTTCATAGGTAATTTTGCTGTCGTTATAGGTCCAGAGGGAGGATTTTCTAAAGACGAAGTCAAATATTTTTCTAGCTTTTGTAAAACTATTAGTTTATCAAAAACAATACTCAGAGCAGAAGTCGCTTGCGTCAATGCAGTCAGTGCATTAAAGGCGGTAAATGATGTTAGTTAGTGTAATTACTCTAGGGTGCAAAGTAAATGAATATGAAAGCCAATCCATTTTAAATCAACTGAAAATGGAGGGCTATGATATTTGTGAAGGATTAAAAAAAGCAGATGCATATATTATCAACACATGTGCTGTGACCAATGTGGCGGAGAGAAAATCCAGGCAAGTACTAGCAAAAATATTTAAACTTAATCCAGAGGCAAAAGTTGCTGTCTGTGGTTGTGCGGTACAAAATAATCCTACACAATTTTTAAAAAATAAAAATATCATAGCAATTGTTGGGAATGAAGGTAAAAACGCGATTATAAAATTTATTAAACAAAAGAATAAAGAATTGCTAGAGTTGAATAATGAAAAATACAATAATACTGCTCGTCCAATCATGACACGAACAAGACAATATATAAAAATTCAAGATGGTTGTAATTACTTTTGTACATATTGCATTATACCATATCTAAGAGGTAGAAGCAGAAGTAGAGATATTGATGACATATTGGATGAAATAAGACAAACAAGTGCAAATGAAATCGTTTTAACCGGTATCAATATATCAGATTATCGAATAGGCAATGAGTTAGGTTTAAAGAGATTAATCAAAAAAATTGACAAGTTGAATGTCCGCTTTAGAATATCATCATTGGAATGTAATGTTTTAGATGATGAAATGATTGAAATACTAAAAAATTCGAAAAATTTTTGTCCACATTTTCATATCAGTTTGCAATCAGCATGCAATGAAACTCTAAAACGCATGAACAGAAGATATACTATTGAGGAATACATAAATATTGTCAAAAAGATAAGATCCAATTTTAATAATCCATCAATTTCTACAGACATCATTGTAGGGTTTAAAGGAGAGACGGAAGAAGAATTTAATCAAACAGTCGAAAATTTAAAAATTATTCAATTCAGTTTCATGCACATATTTCCTTATAGCGAGCGTTCGGGTACCAATGCGACAAAACTCAGTGGAGCAATAGATAGGTGTGAACAAAAACGTAGAGAACACGTTTTGCAAGAAATGAACAAAGAGTTTAAACATAATTTTTATAATCAAAATAAAAATACAGTTCATAAAGTTTTAATTGAAGAAGTTATTGACGAAAATTTATCTTTAGGTTATACTGATAATTATATATACACTTACATTGATGCAAAATGCAAAGTAGGTGATATTGTAGATGCTAAACTTATTTCAGAATATGAAAATGGAATGAAAGCACAATCAAAATATAGGGAGGAAATTATGGAAGATTGTATTTTTTGTAAAATTAAAAAAGGTGAATTGCCAAGTACGACATTATACTCAGATGATGAATTTATGATTATTAAAGATATCAATCCGCAGGCTAAAATTCATCTTATTGCTATACCGAATGAGCATGTACCATACATTGACATGATGACTGAAGAGGGAGCAATAAAATTAGGAAAAATGATATCCAAGATTTCACACTTACAAGAGGAATTGGGTTTGACAGGCGGATATAGACTCGTGATCAATCAAGGTGACAATGCAGGGCAAACGGTTGCCCATGTTCATATTCACATACTGGGTGGAGAAAAATTAAAAGAGTTATAATTCGTATTTGAAACTATATTCTGCATGCTCTTATTACCTTTAATCAATCAAAATTAATATCAGAATTCAGATAAAAATTACAAAAAATGTTGACAATATTCATTTTTTCGGTTATTATAATATATAGAATTTATATTAAAGGTGGTGAAAAGATTGACAACAGTTCGTTGCGGAGAAAACGAATCTCCTGAAAGTGCATTGAAACGTTTTAAACGTAAATGTCAAAAAGACGGCATTATAGGAGATTTAAAAAAGAATATTGAATACAAAAAACCAAGCGTAAAACGCAAAGAAAAGAGCAAAGCTGCTAGAAAACGTGCTATGAAACGTAATCGTTATTAATTCACTAGTTTATACTAGTGTTTTTTATTAAGAAATTGAGTCAACTTTGATATTCTTAAATTGCAAAATTATTTTTAAATTAAATAAATTTAAATATTTTTTAATTTTTAAAATAAAACATTTTGTTTTTTATTTTCATTTGGTATAATAGGAATATGGATTATAAAACATTACTTAACGATGAACAATATAATGCTGCGGTGTGTACGGAGGGTCCCGTTTTAGTCAGTGCTGGTGCGGGGAGCGGAAAGACACGCCTTTTGACGTATAGAATCGCCTACCTTATCACTGAATGTAATGTTCCTGCTCAAAACATTTTGGCTATAACATTTACAAACAAAGCTGCCAACGAAATGAAAGAGAGAATACGAAAAATTGTTCCAGACGGCGAGCTTGTTTTGGTCAGCACGTTTCATAGTTTTTGTGCTAGAATGTTGCGAGCATATTCTTCTTTTATTCCTAACTATAAAGAGAATTTCACTATCTATAGCGAAACTGACACCAATAAACTTCTAAAAGATATTTTTAAACAAATGAATATCCTTGATGAGAACACAAAAGACGAATTCAAACATAACATTTCAATTATTAAAAATAATAATATGTCAATTGAAGAATATGTGAAAATTTTTAAATATGATAGAAAAATCGTCGAGTTTGAAAGATTTTATCATACATATCAAAGTGAACTTATCAAGAACAATGCAATGGATTTTGATGACTTGTTGATTAATTTCTTTAATCTGATAAATACAAATCAAGATGTATTAGATAGTATTCAAAATAAATTTACATATTTTAGTGTAGACGAATTTCAAGATACAAACAAAATTCAATATGATATAATCAAATTATTAGCATCAAAGACGCGCAATATTTTGATAGTGGGAGATGAAGATCAGTCAATTTACGGTTGGCGTGGAGCGAATATTGAAAATATATTTAATTTCACAAAAGATTTTCCGGATGCAAAAATATTTAAATTAGAGCAAAATTATCGCAGTACAAAAAAAATTTTAGATAGAGCTAATTTGATAATAAAAAATAACCGAAACCGTTTAGAAAAAAAATTATATACACAAAACGAAGATGGAGCAGATGTCTTTTATTATCAAGCGATGAGTGAGTCGGATGAAGCGGATTTTGTCATTCAATCTATAATAAGAATGCACGAATCTGGAGTACCTTATAACGAAATGGCTATTTTGATGCGTCTAAATGCACTGAGCAGAACTTTTGAAGAAAAAATGCTCAATTATGGCATTCCACATGTTATGTATAATGGCATCAAATTCTTTGAAAGAGCGGAAATTAAAAGCGTTTTGGCATACCTAACGTCGATTGTCAATCCAAATGATGATATCAGTTTTGCTCGAATTATTAATTTCCCTAGAAGAGGCATTGGAGAAACTAGCATTGAAAAATTGTACGAAATTTCAGCAAAAAGGCATGTTCCTTTGAAAGAAGTTGTCATGAATTATGAAAACGAAATTTTGCCAACTGCACTAAAGGATAAATTGAGGGACTTGAAGGCATTATTTTTAGACTTGCAAGACAATATTGACAAATTGGATATGTATGATTTTATCACATATATGCTTGAAAAAACTAATATTTTAAAATCATATGATTTGGATAACGAGCAAGATTATGAACGATATTTGAATATAAATTCCTTGGTAAATTCAATACAAGAATTTGAAGAAGCCAATCAAAATGCTACGATCATTGATTATCTTCAATCTGTCACGTTATCCACAGCGATGGATAGTGATGATGGCAAAGGAGTGGTTATAGCAACTGTGCATGGAGCAAAGGGGCTTGAATTTGACACCGTATACATTGTCGGTTGTGAAGAAAAAATCTTTCCTATATCAAGAGAAAACAGCGATGACATTGAAGAAGAAAGACGTTTAATGTATGTGGCGATCACGCGAGCAAAAAAGAATTTAATAATTACCAGCAGTTCATCACGCTATCTATATGGGAAAAGAGAATATAGCGTCAAATCACGCTTTTTGTACGAACTGGATTTGGTACGAGATAGACAAATAAATTCGGGTTATAAAACATATAATAATTACAATAATTTTAATAATCAATATGGTTCTAAAAACTATAATCAATATGGAGGAAATATGAACAATTTAGAAACTAATCAAAACAAATCATTTAATTATACATTCAATAAAAATACTATTGAAAAGAAATCTGTTGATTTTTCAAAAATCAAATTAGGTGCAAAAGTCAGCCATCCAAAATTTGGCACTGGCGAAATAACAGAAATTACACCTAATTCGAGCAATCATTGTGTGAAGATAAAATTTGAAGGTGTTGGAGAAAAAATGCTTTCACTTGACTATGCACCTATTGAATTCGTGGACTAACAATAATCAATTTTAATTTAAAGGGGTAAAATGGATAAACTTGAACGTTTAAAGTGGCTGACACAAGAGGTTAATAAGCATAACAAGAAATATTATGTTTATGATAATCCTACAATATCAGATGCCGAATATGATAAACTATATGATGAATTAGTTGAATTGGAAAAAGAACTGAGTTTTTCATATCCGGATAGTCCCACTTCAAAAGTTGGAGATGATGTTTTGCTAAAATTTGAAAAGCGAAAACATGAATTTCCTTTGTATAGTTTAAATAAAGTTAAAGATTTCAATGACCTAAAAAAATGGATGATCGATATGCAACGCGATAGTGGCAAATCTGATCTAGATTTTTCATTAGAATATAAATATGACGGATTAAAAGTAGTGATTGAATATGATGACGGAAAATATCAAACTGCCACCACACGAGGCAATGGAAAGATCGGCGAAGATGTGACAAAGCAGGTCAAAACTATTCGTAGCGTACCGATGAACATATCTTTTAAGAATAGACTGATAGTTCAGGGCGAATGCATGATGACTAACAAAGCTTTCGAAGAATATAATAAGACAGCAGATGTGCCACTGAAAAATCCGCGCAACGGGGTTGCAGGAGCGGTCAGAAATCTTGATCCAAAAGAAACTGCCAAACGAAAGTTAGATTTTTTTTGCTATGATATTTCGTTTGCTGAAGATATTGATTTTAAATCACAAAAAGAAATGCATGAATTCATCTTAAGTCAAGGCTTTTTGACGGGAGAATTTTTCAAAATCATTAAAAATTTGGATCAGGCGGAAACTGCAATTAATGATATTGACAAAATCAAAGATAATCTTGATGTGATGATTGATGGAATGGTGTTAAAGGTCAATGATAATACAATTCGTGAAAAAATTGGTTACACAAATAAATTTCCTAAATGGGCAATTGCTTACAAATTCAAGCCAGTTGAATTGTCTACAATTTTAAAAGATGTCGTTTGGCAAGTGGGAAGGACAGGTAAGATTACTCCAATTGCTATACTTGATCCTATCGAGCTATCTGGCGCGACAGTTAGTAGGGCAACTTTAAATAATACACAAGATATTGATAGGAAACAAATAAGCATAAATAGTAGAGTTTTTGTCAGAAGGAGCAATGAAGTCATACCTGAAGTGATGGGATTAGCTGAAAAATCTGATGACGCAATTGAAATTGTGGCACCAAAATATTGTCCTAGTTGTCATAGCGAATTGAAGACAATTGGTGCTAACTTGTTTTGTGTAAATCACAAGCATTGCTATGAACAGATTGTTGATCGCCTGACACAATTTGTATCTAGAAATGCTTTTAACATTGAAGGTCTGAGTGAAAAAACATTAAATTTATTATATCAAAAATTTGATATCTCTTATCCATACGAATTATTTACTTTGACTGGCGAAATGTTAGAGGTATTGGAAGGATTCAAAGATAAAAAAATTAATAATTTAATCAATAGTATTGAGAAAAGTAAACATATTGATTGGTCAAATTTTATATTTTCTCTAGGGATTTTATATGTGGGAGATAAAACAGCATTTGTCCTCAGTAGAAGATTCAACTCAATAGATGAGTTAAAAACAGCTAAATATGAAGAATTGATTGAAATCGATGATGTCGGAGATATTGTGGCAAACAGCATCATTGAATATTTTCAAGATGATGATAATTTAAATAATATCAATAAATTGTTAGAATTAGGTGTAAAAATTAATTTCCCAAATAATGAAGTAAAAGAAAATTATTTTACAAATAAAACTATCGTTTTAACAGGTGCACTTAATTCATATTCTAGACCAGATTTGACAAAACTGTTGTCTTCATATGGCGCAAATGTCACTTCTAGTGTCAGCAAAAAAACAGATTTAGTGATCGTAGGCACGGATGCTGGTAGCAAATTAGATAAAGCAAAAGAATTGAATATTGAAATAATAGATGAAGCTAAATTGTTAGAAATTCTATCTGAAATTAATAACAATTGATAAATTTATATCATTTGATCTCATTTTTAGTATAATTTGACTGAAAATAAAGAACTGTTTTACTTTATATTTTAAAAAACAGGAAAATGCAATTATATATTAATCATGATAAATCACTTAAAATTAAATTTTTATAAGTGATTTTTTTATTATCCTATTCAATTTAATTTGAAAAATAAATATTTTTTGATATAATAATTTTGTTGAAAAATTACAAAAGATTGACGGCTATTTGTAATTAATGTAAATGGGGTCGAAATGATTACTTTTAAAGAAATTGAAATGGCGGGGTTCAAGTCCTTTGCCGATGAAACTCATATAAATTTTGACGGTGGTATCACAGCAATTGTTGGACCAAATGGGTGTGGCAAATCAAACGTCAGTGATGCTATTCGTTGGGTGCTTGGAGAACAATCAAGTAAGGCATTGCGTGGTAAATCTATGCAAGATGTCATTTTTGCTGGTACAGAAAAACGAAAAAAATTGAGTTATTGTGAAGTGTCGCTTATTTTTGACAATACAAACAAATGGTTCAATATTGAATATGATGAAGTTGTCATAACAAGAAAATTATATCGAAGTGGAGAAAGTGATTATCAGATCAATCGCAAGCCATGCAGACTAAAAGACATTCGAGATCTTTTATATGACAGTGGTATTGGTAAAGATGGTTATTCAATTATTGGTCAGGGTAGAGTTGAGGAGATCATTCAGTCAAAGCCAGAAGAAAGACGTGCGATTTTTGAAGAAGCTGCAGGGATTGCAAAATACAAAGCTAGAAAGGTTGAAACAGAAAATAGACTCGAACGAGTTCGGGATAACTTAAGCCGTGCAGGCGATATTATTGGAGAGGTCGAAAGAAGATTAGGTCCATTAAAAAAGCAAAGTGAAGATGCAAAAAAATATCTAGAATATAGAGATATTTTAAAGAATTTAGAAATCAACGCATATATTTATCAATATGATCATGCTGCTCAAACAAAAGATGAAGTCAATGAAAAATTACAGGGTTATAGAGACAATCTAAATATCTTGGAAAATAGTTTGCAGACAGAGCAGGCAAAATATGACAAATCTTTAAATGAAATCAACCAATTAGATAAAAAAGCAAGTGAATTGCATGAACAAGTTTTGCATAACACTGTA
Organism: uncultured Clostridia bacterium; assembly: GCA_946491735.1. Lineage (GTDB taxonomy): Bacteria > Bacillota > Clostridia > Christensenellales > UBA1242 > Onthoplasma. Next base: position 28,804 of record CAMLYK010000002.1, read on the forward strand.
ACTCTAGAAAAGAAACAAGGGGATACTCGTCTACTTAATGAGCAGACAAGATACCTCAAAGAACAATTAGATAGATTGAATAATGAATATGAAAATTATACGTTAGAATACAATCAAAAGATGGCTCTCATTCAATCTGCCACTTCATTACGAGATGAGGAAAAAGAAAATCTAAACAACCTTTATTCTCAATCTCAGGAGTTATCAGAGAAATATCTGCAGTTGATTGATGAACTTACCAAGAGCGAGGGTGAGAAGGAAGAAAATCAACGAGCCATGATTGACAATCTATCAAAACTTACAGATATAAAATCAAATCTCTCAGCTTATATTGCCAAACGTGACACTATGCGTGAAAACATAAATCAAGATAGAATAAAATTAAACGATTTAAATGATGATAGAGATAGTATTGAGCAAGAATTCACAAAACTAAAGATTGATTTAGACAACATCCAAAAATCTAGGGACATTAAGACAGATAATATTGCAAAAATCAATCAAAAAATGCAATCAATCAATCAAAACATTGACGAATTAAACTCTAGAATTTATGCACTGAAAACTAGCATTTCAAATGATACAAATAGGAAGAATATATTATCTAATTTGCAAGCAGATTTTGAAGGATACCAATTTGCTGTAAAACGACTCTTGCAGGAAGGTAAAAATAATCCGAAACTCAATAGTGCAATTAAAGGTGTGGTAGGCAATATCATATCAGTTGAGCCAAAATTTCAGCAAGCTATTGAAATTGCACTGGGTGGAAGCATACAAAATATAGTTACAAAAGATGAAAATGATGCCAAAGTCTTGATAAATTATTTGAAAGAGATGAAGCTGGGTAGAGCAACATTCCTTCCAATAAGTGCAGTTAAACCACGCAGTATCTCCTCATCCGACAAAGCATATTTGACTAGTACCGGTTGTTTAGGAATCGCCAGCGAACTTGTCAAAACGGATGCAATTTACAAACCAGTTATAGAGAGTTTGTTGGGATCAACTGTAGTGTGTGACAATCTAGACAATGCTGTTGCGATTGCAAAAAAGAGCAACTATTCATTTAGGATAGTCACACTTGAAGGTGATGTATTGTCGCCACAGGGTAGTATGTCTGGTGGTAGCAAAAAGAGCAATGATAGTTCACTTTTGAGTAAAGAATCTGAAATCAAAAATCTGACCCAAAACATAGAGGACAAGACAAAAGAATTGCAAGCAGATGAAATTCAATTAAATTCTTATGTGTCAGCTTTGAACAAACTAAAAGAATTGTTAGATAACGAAAACGCTTCATTGCAATCGTTGAATAATGAATTTTATTCAAAAAATACAAAATTAGAAAGTATTGAACAAAATCTTAATGCAATTGAAGAAGATATATTCAGTTTGAGTAGTCAACTAAAGATTGCAGAAAACATAGTCACTGATCTAGAAACTAAAATCAATTCGATTGATAAAGTCGAGTTGGAATATGCCACTTCTCAAGCTAAAGTTGGCGAAATCAATGACGATAACAAAAATGCGTATGAAGAATTGAAACAAAAGCGGGATGAATACCAAGATAATATGATGCAATTAAGGATTCAAATTGCATCAATTGAAGAAAAAATAAGATCGTTAAACAAGGATATTGAAAGTTATTCAGCAGATATTGAGAATGTGAAAAAATCATTGGAGAGAGTAGAATCAGAATTGTCTTCACAACAGAAAGTATATGACGAAGCGGTAAATATCAATCGCACTCAGAATGAAGATAGTGAAATTGAAGAAATCAAACAGACCATTGAAGAATTGAATACAAAACTTTCACAATTTGATGAATTCAAACAGACTCTCATGAAAGAATTAAAAGATTTGGATGACAAAAAATCCGTACTTTCAAATGATATCGCTCGATTGAACAACAAAATATATCAAGAGGAAACCAGACTTCAAAAGGTCGATTTGGATATTGAAAATATGCAAGAACGTATCTTTGAAGAGTACGAGATGACATACAATGATTGTCTACCATTCAAAGATCAGGATGAAAATTTTGATATAAAAGATGTGATGATCAGAATTAGTAAAACGAAAAATCAGATCACATCTCTAGGTTACGTCAACATCAATGCAATTGAAGAGTACAAGACAGAAGGTGCACGCTATGAAGAAATGACGGCTCAAATTGACGACTTGAAAAAGGCAGAAGAGGATGCCGTTAAAATAATTAAAGACCTTTCAGCTGAAATGCTGGAGAAATTTAATACAGAATTTGTAAAAATTCAAGAAAACTTTACGAAAGTATTTAAGGAGTTGTTTGGCGGAGGCAACGCGCGTCTTGAATTGCTACCAAGCGAAGATCCACTCACTGCGGGTGTAGAGATTATTGCTCAGCCACCTGGTAAAGTGTTGCAACAGATTTCTTTGTTAAGTGGTGGCGAAAAGACGATGACCGCAATAGCAATTTTGTTCGCAATTTTAAAATTGAAACCAATGCCTTTCTGTTTCCTAGACGAAATAGAGGCGGCTCTTGATGATGCTAATATCGAAAGATATGCAAGGTATTTGAAGAGATTTAGTGACGACACTCAATTCATCGTCATCACACATAGAAAACCTACAATGGAACTAGCTGATTCACTATACGGTGTGACTATGGAAGAAAAGGGTGTCAGCAAAATTGTGTCGGTAAAACTCAGTGATGCAGTCAAAGTTGTAGATACAAATTCATAACCAATATTTAGTGTATATTTAATTTTATATACACTAGATATTTTATTTGAGGAGAGATATGGGAATATTTAAAAGATTTTTTGATAAACTGAAATACACATTCAAGAGGACGGAACTCAATGACGACTTTTATGATGAATTAGAGTCAATTTTGGTGTCTAGTGACATGGGAGTTGAAACAGCATTGGACATAATGGATGAATTGCGTCTAACTTGTAAAAAGAAATTGATAAAAGACACAGAACACGCACAAATCGAGTTAAAAGAAATTTTAATTGATCGACTCAATGCTCAACCAGTAGAATTTCACTATCCTTTAATCATTACAGTTGTTGGTGTGAATGGAGTTGGCAAAACTACCTCAATTGCCAAAATGACAAAATATTTTTTGAACAAGAAAAAATCTGTATTGCTTGCAGCTGGAGATACTTTTCGTGCTGCAGCGACCGAACAATTATCCAATTGGGCTGATAGGTTAAAAGTTAAAATTGTAAAACAAGGAGAAGGTGCGGATTCTGCAGCGGTTGTGTTTGATGCAATCAGTAGTATGAAAGCTAAAAATTATGACGTGCTAATTGTAGATACTGCAGGAAGACTGCATACGAAAACTAATCTTATGAAAGAGTTAGAAAAGATCAATAATATTATAAATAGGGAATATCCAGAGGCTCAGAAATTAAATCTAATAGTCTTAGATGCTTCCATTGGTCAGAACTCAATTGCGCAAGTGAAAGCGTTCAAAGACAGTGTCAATATTGATGGAATCATACTTACCAAATTGGACGGCACAGCAAAGGGCGGTGTGGTATATCCTATTATCAATGAATTGCAAGTGCCAATCATTTTCACAGGCTTTGGCGAAAAAGTGGATGATTTGGAGGTGTTTGACAAGACCAGTTTCGTAGAAAAAATATTGATGTGATGAGAGAATATAATAATATAAAATTTGTCAAATGTGTATGATGCAAGTAAAATACGTAATAGAATCAATGAAAAGATACGAAATATAAAAAAAATCATGCTTGGAATATAAAATAAAAGAGGGAAAAATGGATTTGAAAAGACGTGTAGAAATCGCTGTTTTAGTAAAATATTATGGCAACTTACTTACAGAAAAACAGCAAAAGGTCATTGAAATGTATGTAGACAACAATTTATCTTTTTCTGAAGTAAGTGAGGAATTGAATATTTCTAGGCAGGCAGTGAAAGATATGCTAGACAATGCAATCAATTCATTAGAATCTTTTGAAAATAAATTGCATTTTATTTCGCGTGATGATAAAATAAAGAATAAATTAGAAGAAAAACTTCCTAGACAAATAGATTTGGCTACGAGGTTGGAGATAATATCAATGTTGGAGGACAATTAATGGCACTATTTTCAAGTCTTAGCGAAAGATTAAATCATATATTTAGCAAGATGACCAAGCATGGCAAACTGACAGCGCTTGAAATCAAGGAAGCAATGCGTGAAATTCGTGTGGCTCTACTTGAAGCGGATGTCAATTTTTCAGTAGCAAAAGAATTCATTGCAAAAGTTAGTGAATTGGCAGTGGGTGAAGATATTCTAAAAAGTTTGACGCCAACTCAGCAAGTTATTAAGATTGTTCGTGACAACCTTATTGAATTGATGGGAGGAGAAAATCAAAAATTAAATGTTTCATCAAAACCTCCAACAATAATAATGATGTGTGGATTGCAGGGTAGTGGTAAGACAACTATGTCTGGCAAACTTGCCTTGAAATTAAAAAAAGAAGGCAAAAAACCTCTTTTGGTAGCATGCGACATTTATAGACCTGCAGCTATAGATCAATTGAAAGTGCTAGGTAAATCAATTCAAGTTGATGTCTTCGAGCGCGGGACTCAAAATCCAGTGAAAACATGTAAAGAAGCGATTGCCTATGCAGAAAAATTTAGTCTTGATACAGTCATTATTGATACAGCAGGTCGTTTGCAGATTGATGAAAAATTGATGCAAGAATTGAAAGAGATAAAGAAAGCAATCAATCCTACTGAAATTTTGCTCGTAATTGATGCCATGATAGGTCAAGAAGCAGTGTCAGTATCCACTGCATTCAATGATGCACTTGATGTAACGGGTGTTATATTGACAAAAATTGATGGTGATACACGTGGGGGTGCGGCGCTATCTATAAGATCAGTTATAGGAAAACCTATTAAATTCGTTGGTGTGGGCGAAAAACTCACAGATATCGAACCATTTTATCCAGACAGAATGGCATCTCGAATTTTAGGAATGGGGGATGTCTTAACTTTAATTGACAAGGCTCAAGAGGCAATGGACGAAAAAACAGCTAAGGAAATGGAGCGAAAGTTCAAGGAAAACAGTTTTGACCTAAACGACTATATTGAGCAAGTCAATTCATTGAAAAAAATGGGCGGACTAAAGTCTGTTCTATCAATGATGCCAGGAATTAGTGGCAAACTAAAACAAATCGAAGACCAGATAGATGAAAAGAAATTAGAAAAAAATAAAGCAATCATTCAATCTATGACTCCAAAAGAACGTGCCAATCCAGATATAATCAACGGAAGCCGTCGTCAGCGAATTGCAAAAGGTGCAGGAGTGGAAGTCAGCGATGTCAATCTCCTTATCAAACAATTTAATCAAAGCAAAGAGATGATGCGTATGATGAAGAACCCTAAGGCATATGGTGGTAAAATGGCGATCATGCGTAAACTTATGGGTCAATAAATAATTATAATAAAAAAATAAAGTGCACAATATATTGTGTAATAATAAATAAAAAGCCACAAGCAAAACTGCTTATGGTCAAATTTCCAGCGTAATGATATCATAAAATTTGATATTGTCAATACTTAAATCAAATTTTTTTGATACATATTGATAATTACAAAAAGTTATAATAATTAAATAAAATTTGAACAAAACACTTTACAAATAATTATTTGCATGCTATAATGTAAAGCGAAACTACTTTACAGTTGATTTTTTATATATAAATTATTTTGTCAATTGTATTGAATTTATAAAAGGAGAAGTATTATGGCAGTTAAAATTAGACTTACTCGTTTAGGAGATAAGAAATCACCATTCTATCGTGTAGTTGTTGCTGATTCTCGTGTGGCTAGAGATGGAAAGTACATTGAACAGATCGGTACTTACAACCCATTAGTTGAAGAAGACAAGCAACTCAACATCAACAAAGAGCTTGCTGAAAAATGGTTAAAGAATGGTGCTCAACCTACTGAAACAACCAAGTCAATTCTTCAAAGAGTTGGTGTTTTGTCAGTTAAAGGTAATTCAGTTCCTAAAACTAATAATAAAAAGAAAAAATCAAAATAGTCAAGGAGTGAATTATGGTTGAAGTTTTAGAGTACATCGTCAAAAATATGGTATCCAATCCAGATGAGGTTGAGATACATGACGAAAGCAAAGGAAAAACAAAAATATTTAAAGTCCTTGTTTTAAAAAAGGATTTAGGTTCAGTGATTGGAAGAAATGGTGCAATAGCAAATGCCATTCGTACAGTTGTTAAATCAATTGGCAATCAAAGAGAAAAACTTGTAATTAAGTTTGACGCAAAAGAAAGTGCGTAATTTAATTAAACTTGCTCTCATGCAAGTTTTTTTATTGCAATATGTGGGTTATTATGTTAAAATAGTTATGATGGAGTTGTTATGTCAAATATATTAGAAATAGGGAAAATCGTCCGTCCACACGGTATAAAAGGTGCAGTTAAAATTATCAGTTATCTTGAAGATCAAAATTTTTCTATTTTCAAAAAGATTTTAATTGGACAAAATTTGATTAAGGCAAATATACTGACCGTTTTGCCACTAAACAATGACGCCTATTCCGTAACTATAGACATTATCAAAGATATAGACACTGCTGAAAAGTATCGCAATCAGTCAATATACATTGATCGAGATGAATACACTGAATTTCATGATAAGATTTATCTATCAGATTTGATAGGGGCACCTGTACTAGACGAAAACAACAATAAGTTAGGTGAATTGGTAGATTTTGATGATTACGGTGCGAGTGTCATTCTTCATATAAAATCTGGAGCTGTTACTTATTCAATTCCTTTTGTAGATGAAATAATTACCTATGATGAACAAACAAAGGCGTTCATTATACCTAAACAAAAATATGAGGATTTACGCGTATGAAAATAGATATTTTATCATTGTTTCCAGAGATGTTTGCTCCACTCAAAGAGAGTATTATCAAGCGAGCGGTAGAAAATAAAAAAGTTGAAATTAATATTATCAATATACGTGATTTTGCATCTCCACCTCATTACAAATGTGATGATGAACCATTTGGTGGTGGTGCAGGCATGGTGATGATGTGTGAACCAATTTATAAGGCTATTGAAAGCATAAAAACTGTCGACTGTAAAATTTTTTATATGTCACCACGCGGGAAAAAGTTTTCACAACAGATAGCACGTGAAATGTCAAAATTCAATCATATAATAATTTTGTGCGGACATTATGAAGGAGTAGATCAACGTGTGATAGATATGTACAATATGGAAGAACTTTCAATTGGTGATTATGTATTGACAGGTGGAGAATTGCCTGCAATGGTAGTAACGGATGCAATTGTGCGTCTTATTCCAGAAGTTATAACACCTGAAAGTATAGTCGAAGAGAGTTTTTCAGATAATCTTTTAGAATACAATCAATACACTCGTCCAGCCGTATTTAAAAACATGGCGGTACCAGACATTCTTCTCAGTGGTAATCATAAAAAAATTGAAGAGTTTAGGAAATCTCAGTCTTTAGAAATAACAAAGAAAAATCGACCAGATTTGTTAAAATAAATGTTGAATATATTTTCACTTAATCCTAGTAATCTGAGAAATTTCAAATCTAATATAATAATCAAATTTAATATAGAATTAATTATCAATAAATTTTTAAATTTAACAAGATAAACATTGAGTTTATTTTGTTTTTTTGTTATAATAATTTTATGATTAATTGGTTTCCTGGTCATATGAATAAAACTCTAAAGCAGATGCAAGCGGACAGCAAAATCTGTGATTGTTTCATCTACATTTTAGATGCTCGTTGTCCTATGTCATGTATCAACCCAGAATTTGTGAAAGTTATTGGGAATAAACCTATAATTTTTGTATTGAATAAATCAGACTTGGTGGAGAAGACTGCTATTGATAAATTCAAACAGTATTTTGCATCTCTTGGACATGTATGTATTAGTCTGAATGCGACGATCTCCGGTAGTGGCAAAATTATTATCAATACAATAAAATCTGTATTTAAAGATAGAATAGAGAAGAACCGAGAAAGGAATGTGAATTTTATTATTCGTGCCATGATCCTTGGTATTCCAAATTCGGGAAAATCTACTATAGTCAATAACTTATGCGGAAAGGCTAGAGCAATAACGGGCAATAAAGCAGGCGTTACACGCAGCAAACAATGGGTAAAACTTGACAATTTTATAGAAATTATGGATACACCGGGAGTTTTGTTACCCAACTTTGAAAACGAAGAATTCGCTTATAATCTTGCCATTGTAGGCAGCGTGAAAGATGAGGTTTTGTATTTGCCAGATGTGGCAATAAGCTTAATAAAACGTTTTAAGAAACTTAATATATTAAGTAATCTAAATACAAAATATGGTGTAAATTGCGATGAAAGCACTCAAGAAATAGAGATATTAAAACAAATTGGCAAAAAACGAGGATGTCTAGTTAAAGGTGGAGAAATCGATATCGAGAGAAGTGCAAAAGTGCTAATTACAGATTTTAGATCGGGCAAATTAGGGAAAATTTGTTTGGAGAGTATATGATTGATACAAAGAAAATTTTTGACTACGACAGATCCTTGTTGTCTGATAAAGTAAACTACATTGCAGGAATGGACGAGGTGGGTCGTGGTCCACTTGCTGGACCTGTTGTGACAGCCTGTGTCGTAATGCCATATGGAAATAATGAAATGATTGACGGAGTTTTTGATAGCAAAAAAGTGAGCAAGAAAAATCGTGAAAGACTCTACGATGAAATAATTAATAGAGCCATATCATATTCAATATCGCTAGAAGAGGTAAATGTCATAGACGAAGTAAATATTTTAAATGCAACAATCATGGCTATGAAAAATTCGTATAAGCAATTGAAAATCAGACCAGATCTATTATTGATTGATGCGGTTAAACTGAATATAGCCGAGAATGAAAAATCAATAATAAAGGGTGATGCTACAAGTTACGCTATTGCATGTGCTTCAATAGTTGCAAAAGTATATCGAGATAGATTGATGGAAGAATATTCAAAAATCTATCCAGAATATGATTTTGAAAACAATGTAGGATATGGGACTAAAAAACATATTGAAGCAATCAAAACTTATGGTGTGACGCCTATACATAGACTCAGTTTTTTGAAAAACATTATTGGAGAAGAAGAATGCAAAAGAATATCTATGGAAAGAGAAGCGAAATAATAGCACAAAATTATTTGAAAAAAAATGGATATAAGATCTTGGAAACAAATTATTCTACCAAATTAGGAGAAATTGATATCATTGCAAAAGATAAAGACGGTTATATTGTTTTTCTTGAAGTAAAATCTAGAATGAGCAGGAAATTTGGTGATCCGTTTGATGCTATAGATTATAAAAAACAGCAAAAAATTAGAAATGTTGCCACAATGTATTTAAAATCTCACAATTTGCTCAATACTAATTGCAGATTTGATGCTATTGCTATACTTGGGGAAAATGGTGAAGATATCCGCCATATAGTAAATGCTTTTTAGTAAAGTTTTAAATTTTAGGTATTGATTTTTGAGTTTGTATATGATATCATATTTGTACTTAATTGTTAGGAGATTTTATGCCAAAGTTGATAAATCAAGAAACGAAAAAATTTATTCTATTTATAAAGCAATTGACAAAATTAAAAGACGAATGTGGTGAAAACAGTTATGAATATATCAAGTATTTTAATGATAATTTTGATATAATTTTACAAATGTCTTTGGATCAAATATATTTTTATTCACGTGAAAATCATTTGAATTTCACAAAGGAAAATATTGAAAAATTAAAGTCCAGATTATTAGAAATTGATCCTTCTTCTCATGAAGAAATATACAAATTACTGAATTTTATCTTGTATGTTTTCAATGTAACGGAAAAGGAGAGATTGGAATTTTTCTTAAGTCATGGGCAGATACCAATCGTAGAACTAGAGGACAAATATCTGTTCGTGAATCACAAAGGATATAATATAAATTCAGATGATATGGATAATCTCGTCATCAAATCAAACAATCCCGATATTTGTTATGAATACGCAAGGGAAATACAAAATCGTGATTTGCCCAAGTATGATCTTATTCCGAAACTTGAAGATGTCGTGATAAAAAGTAAAAACCAAAACTTAAATTTAAAGTTTGCCATTAATATTTTTGGAGCGGACATAGATGCACATAAATCCGTAATACAAGATGAACATATCAAAAAGATTATTGATGAACACACTGCAGGGATAGAAGAATTTGCATCAAACAACAATTTTAATGATTAAAACTATTAATATATCTTTATATCATACTTAATATTGATAAAAGAAAAATTTATATTATTTTTAAAAAAATACTTGCAAATTATATTGGTATATGGTATTATTAAAAAGTATTGGCGGTCCGCTGCAGTCCAATTGTAAGAACGTCAAAAGGAGGTAAGTATGACTATTATCGACCAAATCGAGAAAGAGCAATTACGTAGCGACATTACTTCTTTTAATATTGGAGACACCGTACGTGTTATGGTTAAAGTCAAAGAAGGAGACAAAGAACGTATTCAAGCATACGAAGGCGTAGTAATTGCAAGGAAAGGAAAAGGTATTAGAGAGACCTTTACCGTTAGACGTGTGTCATTCGGTATTGGCGTTGAACGTACATTCCCTATCAATAGTCCACGTATTGACAAAATCATCGTGGTTAGAAAGGGTAAAGTTAGACGTGCTAAAATCTATTACATTCGTGACCTTTCTGGTAAAGCGGCGAAAGTTAAAGAAATCAAATAAGGCAGTAATGCCTTTTTTCTTTTTTAAATATTCAAACATTTGTTCGACAAAACGCTTGACAAAATTTTTCATTATATGCTATTCTCAAATCAAAGAGGAAAAAATGTTAGCAAAAATTTTGTCGTATGGACTGACTGGAATAAATGGATATCCAGTAGAAATTCAATTAGATGTCAACGCGGGTTTACCCGGCTACGATGTGGTAGGGCTTGCGGATACTGCAATCAAAGAAAGTAAATCACGAGTAAAAGCAGCCATAAAAAATAGTGCATTTAATTATCCTATCAATAAAATAATTATTAATCTTGCACCTGCTGATACAAAAAAAGAAGGCAGTATGTATGATTTGCCTATTGCTCTTGGCATATTGGTAGCAGAAGAAATAATTACGAATAAATCATTAGAAAATTTTGTTGTGTTGGGAGAGTTGTCTTTAAATGGAGAAATTCGAAAATTAAATGGAATTTTGCCTATGCTAATTAGTGCAAAACAAATGGGCTTCAACAAGTTCATTATTCCAAAAGAAAATGCTATGGAGGCATCATTCATTGACAAAATTGAAGTCTATCCTGTGGAAACGCTAAAACAAGTAGTGGCTTTTTTGAAAGGCGAAATTGTCATTGAAAAAAATGATTGCAAGACCTTTGAATCCGCACTGAAAGAGCATGATTATAAACATGATTTTGCATATGTCAAAGGGCAAGCGAGTGCAAAGCGTGCAATGGAGATAGCTGCTGCAGGTGGGCATAACATAATTCTGATTGGGCCACCAGGTGCGGGCAAAACAATGCTTGCAAAGTGTTTTCCATCAATTCTGCCAGACTTGACGTTTGAAGAGAGCTTAGAAGTGACCAAAATTCACAGCGTTGCAGGCGTATTGGATCCAAAACAGGGGATAGTGGTTGAACGTCCATTCAGAAGTCCGCACCATACTGCAACTTTGATTGCTTTGACAGGTGGTGGGCAGAAGGCAAAACCGGGCGAAATCAGCCTGGCACATAATGGCGTGTTGTTCTTAGATGAAATGCCAGAATATGCTAGAAACACAATTGAAACTTTGCGTCAACCAATGGAAGACGGATATATCACAGTTGCTCGTAATGCAATGACAGTGCAATATCCTGCCAATTTTATTTTAGTGGCAAGTATGAATCCATGTCCATGTGGATATTACGGCAGTTCTACAAATCAATGTAAATGTACCGCCACAGCAATACATAATTATTTGTCAAAAATCAGTGGTCCATTATTAGATCGAATTGACTTGCATATTGAGGTAGATAGCATTGACTATGAAGAACTAGCGCATTATGAATTGGAAGAACCAAGTGTCGAAATCAAAAAACGAGTGAACAAAGCACGCGCAATCCAGTTAGAGAGATTCAAAGATAGCAAGATATATTCCAATTCAAAAATGAACGAAAAAGAATTCAAAAAGTATTGCTCACTTGACAAAGAATGTACCGATTTGTTGGAAATTGCGTTCAAGCGTTTTAATTTGACTGCACGTGCATACAATAGAATTTTAAAAGTCGCTCGAACGATAGCCGATCTTGATGGCAAAGAGAATATAGAAAAGAAACATTTAATGGAAGCAATTCAATATCGCACATTAGATAAAAAATATACGGTGTAATATGACAATTGATGATAGAAATATAATTTGGTTAGATTTATTTGAATTTTTAACATATCAAAAAAGAACAAAGATTTTACAAGTATTTGAGAAGGGTAAAGATATCAAAGCTTCTTTTTTGTCTAATAAATATATTCATGATATTCTTACAGATGCTGAAATTACAAAAATGTCAAATATGTTAGATAATCAAATTCTAGATAGATACATTTCACGATTTGAATCTGACAATATCATTATGATCACTATAAATGATGAAAGATATCCAAAATTATTGCGTGAAATATCGTCACCTCCATTATGTCTATATTGCAAAGGCAACATTCAATTATTCAACACACCTTCAATTGCAGTAGTAGGAACTAGAAGGCCAACAGATTATGGCATTGTTACCACAAAAGAATTTGTAAAAACTTTATCGCAAAATGGAGTCACAATTATTTCAGGATTAGCATCAGGGATTGATACAATAGCTCACAAGACTGCCCTTGAAAATGACGGTAAAACGATAGCTGTGCTTGCGGGTGGTCTATACCATATATATCCTGCAGTCAACCAATCATTAGCAAGAAAAATGACAGAAAACAATTTGATTATAAGCGAAAACAGCCCTAATATATCTCCATTAGGATATTTTTTCCCAATTAGGAATAGAATTATAGCAGGACTTTCTAGTGGAGTTTTGATACCTGAAGCGGGGGTGAAAAGCGGGTCAATGCATACGGCAAAATATGCAGATGAATTTAATAGAGAAGTTTTTTCAATACCAGGCAAAATCTCCTCTCCTATGTCGGAAGGTACAAATTCTTTGATTAAAGATTTGAAAGGAGTGATGACACTTTCCCCTTATGAAATATTACAAGCGTTACATATAGACACGAATAAAAATGAAAAAAATATTGGAATTCAACTTGACATTGAAGCACAAAGTATATTAAATTATATCCAGACTGAAAAAAAGACATTCCAAGAAATAGCGGATTATACCAAGATACCTGCGAGCGAATTAAATTCTATTTTATTAGAACTTGAAATGAATGGCTTAGTCACAAAATTAGCTAATAACAGTTATATAAAATCGTAGATATTTCTTAAACCTTATGTTAAAAATCTAATATCAATAAATTTATTTTAATCTATTATATATTGTGATAAATAACATATTTTAAATATTATGAATAAGGAGCAGTATGAAAATTGTCTTTATAGAAGGACCGGGTAAGCGCGATACAATCAAAAAATATTTAGGACCAGAATATATTGTGTATCCTACTAAAGGACACATTAGAGATTTGCCTGCTAAAAGTTTTGCAATCAATATTGATCACGGATATGAACCAACTTATGAAATCATACCAGAAAAAAAAGCATTAGTTGAAGATTTGAAAAAACGTGCGCAAAAAGCAGATGCCATATATCTTGCGACCGACCCAGATAGAGAGGGGGAAGCTATAGCTTGGCATTTGGCAACTATACTAAACATTGATAAAGATGCTTTAGTCAGAACCGCTTTCAATGAAATAAGCAAAAAAGCAATTCAGGCTAGTATTGCCAATCCAAAACCTATTAACTATGATTTGGTCAACGCACAACAAGGTAGACGTGTTTTAGATAGAATAATGGGTTACAAACTTAGTCCACTTTTGTCACAAAAGATTCATAAAGTCCTCAGCGCAGGTCGTGTGCAATCTGTCACTTTAAAATTAGTGGTAGATAGAGAAAAGGCAATAAAATCATTTGTTCCAGTTGAATATTGGAATATTAATGCTGAACTCAAAAAGAATGATCAAAAATTCAAAGCAGAATTGATTCAATATAAAGACAAAAAGATAGAGATTCCAAATAAAGATGCTGTTGATAAAATATTAGGACAGATTGAAAATGCAAAATATGTGGTATCAGAAGTCAAAAGAGCAGTGACATATTCAAAACCACCTGCTCCATATATAACAAGTAGTTTACAACAAGACGCTTTGTCAAAATTGAAAATGACTTTAAATGCATATACAAAATGCGTGCAATCTCTATATGAAGGTGTAATTATTCAAGGTGAAGGGAAAACTGCACTTGTAACATACATTCGTACCGATTCCACAAGAGTCAGCCTTGATGCACAATTCATGGCAAAGGATTATATTCTTAACAACTATGGAGAATCATATGCACCAAAAAAATTCAATGAATTTTCATCAAAAGAAAATGCTCAAGACGCGCACGAGGCCATTCGACCAATAAACTTAAAATATACACCAGAATATTTGAAAGGTAAAATTGACGAACAATATTTAAAGTTATATACAATGATTTTCAATCGCTTTATTGCTAGCCAAATGTCTTATGCTCAATATGATAGTTTAACTGTCGATATCCTTGCCAATGAATATAAATTTAGAGCCAGTGGCAAAGCACTGATATTCGATGGTTATACAAAAGTCATAAAACCTCAAGAGGACGATAAAAATGGAATTAATATACCTGATTTGGTCGAAAATGAAGAGGTTATTAAAGACAAAATTGTGACTGAACAAAAATTCACTCGTCCACCTAGCCGATTCACAGAATCTACTCTTATCAAAGAGATGGAAGTGCAGGGAATAGGTAGACCTGCAACTTATGCAGCTACTATTATGACATTGTTTAATAGAAATTATATCAAAACAGAGAAAAAAGTCCTCGTACCAACAGAATTAGGGGTACAAGTCACAGAATATTTAGAAGAATATTTCAAAAATGTAATGGATATCAAATTTACTGCTGATATGGAAAAACAACTAGATGATGTTGAATTGGGCAAAGTAAAATGGCAAGACATTGTAGATAAATTTTATCAAGATTTTAGCAAACAACTCGATTATGCTAGCAAGCAAGCTGGAATAACCCTACAAAAATCCGAACCAATTCCAAGTGATATCAAATGTGATAAATGCGGTGCTATGATGGTATATCGTGATGGCAAATTTGGAAAGTTTTTAGCGTGTTCAAACTATCCGCAATGCAAAAATACAAAAAATATCAATTCAATCAAATTTGATATAAAAGAAACAGGTATTTGTCCAAAATGTGGCGGAACTGTTGAAGCAAAATATAGCAAACGTGGGAAATTGTTCTTTGGTTGCACAAACTATCCTAAATGTGATTATATGTCATGGGATTTGCCAATTAATAAAAAATGTCCAAAATGTGGAAGTGGGCTATTCAAAAAATTCAATAAAAATGGCACAACAACAATTATCTGCAACAACAAAGGATGCACTTATGTTAAAGATTAATATAATAGGTGCAGGTTTGGCGGGATCAGAGGCGGCTTTGTATTTGGCTAACAAGGGATACAAAGTAAATCTATATGAAATGAAAGATAAAAAAATGTCACCTGCTCATCATTCAAAAAACTTTGCTGAAATTGTATGTAGCAACTCACTCAAAAGTGACGATGAAAACACTGCATCTGGTGTATTAAAAAGAGAACTTACACTATTAGGAAGTACTTTGATTGATGTTGCTTATCAAAACAGAGTGCCGGCAGGTCAGGCTTTGGCAGTAGATAGAGATGCCTTTTCAAACGAGATTACACGTCTAATAAAGGAAAACAAAAATATTACAATTTATTCAGAAGAGGTATCAGAATTTGAAAAAGATGCAATAACAATTGTATCAACTGGACCTCTGACTTCTGACAAAATGTGCCAAGCATTAAAATCAAAGATTGGTCAAGATTTTTTGTATTTTTACGATGCTGCAGCACCAATAGTGACGGCTGAATCAATAGACATGAATAATGCTTTCTTTGGTTCTAGATATAATAAAGGTGAAGATGACTATATCAATTGTCCAATGACTAAGGATGAATATATTACATTTTATAATGAACTAATCAATGCCAAAACAGTAGAATTACATGATTTTGAAAAAAATAATATTTTTGAAAGTTGTATGCCTATTGAAATTTTAGCAAAACGTGGTGTTGACGCAATAAGATTCGGTCCGCTAAAACCGGTCGGACTCACTGATCCGCGAAAAAAAGACAAACCATATGCTGTCGTTCAGTTGAGAAAAGAAAATAAATGTGCTACAATATATAACATAGTTGGCTTTCAGACAAATCTAACTTTTCCAGAACAAAAGCGTGTGTTCAGTTTAATTCCAGCCTTGAAGAATGCGGAATTCATGCGTTATGGTGTCATGCATACAAATAATTTTGTCAATTTCCCAAAAGTTTTAGATGAGTATTCAAGATTAAAAATTGACAATAATATATTCATAGCAGGACAACTAAGCGGAGTAGAAGGTTATGTTGAGAGCATCGCCAGTGGGCTATATTGCGCTATCAATGTGATTCGAATGCTAAAAAATCAAGAATTGATCACTTTTAGTGCAGATACGATAATTGGCGGACTATATAATTATCTTACCAATGCGAATACAGACAATTTTCAACCAATCAATGCCAATTTTGGCATATTAAATCCAATTGATATAAAGAACAAGAATGAAAGGCATATTGCTTTTAGAATACGTGCTATTGATGAGATAAAAAACAAATTAAATATGATAAATAAGGAGTAAGAATGGAACAGTTTAGAGGTACGACAATAGTAGCAGTCAAAAAGGATGGAAAAACAGTCGTAGCAGGCGATGGTCAAGTGACTATGGGACAATCTGTAATATTAAAAGGCAGTGCACACAAAGTGCGAAGATTGTTCGATGGTAAAGTTGTAGTTGGATTCGCTGGTGGCACTGCAGATGCTTTTGCTATGTGTGAAGAATTTGAAAAAATGTTAAATAAATATAGTGGCAGTTTGATGAGGAGTGCAGTGGAATTTGCAAAAAATATTCGAAATGGTGCACGTTCAAATGCCGAAGCAATGATGATTGTTGCGGACAAAGATACATTATTGATTCTCACAAGCGTCGGCGATGTAATAGAGCCTGATGATGGTATTTGCGCAATTGGCAGTGGCGGAAACTATGCACTTGCAGCAGCAAAAGCTTTATTAAAAAATACTAAATTGGATGCAAAAGCCATAGCTACAAAAGCAATGGAAATAGCATCTGATATTTGTGTTTTCACAAATTCAAATTATGTGATTGAAGAGGTGTAATATGATGACATGTAAAGAAATTGTAAAAAATTTGGATGCATATATTGTAGGTCAATCTAAAGCAAAACGTGCAGTTGCTATTGCACTTCGCAATAGATATAGAAGGAGTAAATTGCCAAAGGAATTGAAAGAAGAGATCACTCCTAAAAATATCATATTAAAGGGTCCTACAGGTGTAGGTAAGACTGAAATTGCACGTAGACTAGCAAAACTTGTCAATGCACCGTTTGTGAAAGTTGAAGCGACAAAATATACTGAAGTAGGTTATGTCGGTCGTGATGTAGAGAGCATGGTCAGAGATCTAGTGGAGGCATCTGTTAGAATTGTTAAACAGGAACAAACTGATAAAATCAAAGACAAAGCAAGCGTGGTTGTAGACAAAAAAATCACAGATATACTATATCCATTAAAAAAGGCTAATAAACCAGAAGATGTTGATACAGAAAAATTTAGAGAAAAGTTTTATGAAGATTACAAAAATGGCGTTTACAACAATGACACAATTGATATTGATGTAAAAGAGCAACCAAAACAAATTAATCTTCTTGACGGTGGCGGCGGAGAGATCAACATTGGTCAAATTATGGGAGGCATGTTCAAAGGTCCTAGAAAAATGAAAAAAATGACGGTTGAACGTGCTAAAGAGATTTTGCTAGAAGAAGAATGTGAGAAATTGATTGATCCTGATTCTTTGAATAAAGAAGCAATATTTAGAGCAGAGCAAGAGGGCATCATCTTTATTGATGAAATTGATAAGATCGCAGCAAAGAAAAATAATGGTCAAGATGTATCTCGTGAAGGTGTGCAAAGAGATATCCTACCAATTGTTGAAGGTAGCGTAGTAAATACCAAATATGGTGTAGTTCACACTGACTATATACTGTTTATTGCAGCTGGGGCATTCCACATCTCAAGTGTCAGTGACTTGATTCCTGAATTGCAAGGTCGTTTCCCAATACAAGTGGAACTTGATAGTCTAGACAAAGAAGATTTCAAGAAAATACTGACCATACCTCAAAATGCAATTACAACACAATATCAAGAATTGTTAAAAATTGATAACATTGACCTAGAATTCACTGATGACGCTATTGATGCTATCGCTGAATTGGCAAAGGATGAAAACGACACAAACGAAAATATCGGTGCTAGAAGATTGCAAACAATAATGGAATTGCTTTTAGAAGACATTTCATTCAATGCCAGTGATGAAAATCCTATGGTAAAAGTTAAAATTGATAAACCGTTTGTTTTGAACAGTATGAAAGAATTGATTCATACACATGATTTTAAGAAATATGTCTTATAAAATATCCAACAATCAATTTGAATATCTACAACGATTTATTCAAGGTCTTGATGATGAACAGTTGAATAAATTGTTTTCTGCTCACATCATTATTTTTGGCGTGGGTGGTGTAGGTAGTGCCTTGGCTCAATTCTTGATCAGATCTGGAATACAAAATTTGGACATAGTTGATTTTGATAAAGTTGATATAACAAATCTCAATAGGCAACTATTGGCATTTCAATCAAATATTGGGCAAATGAAGGTGGATGTATTAAAAGATCAATTGCTAGATATTAATCCCAATTTGAATATCAACATTTTTCCGTTTAAATTAGATGAAAATACAATTAATAATTTCAAGTTGTCTGAATATGACATCATTCTAGATTGTATTGATGACATTAAAGCGAAAAAATTGCTTATTAAGTCAGCTTATGAACAAAAAATCTATATTATATCAGCTATGGGAGCAGGGAAAAGGTATATTGATATACCAAAATTTGAAATTGTCGATATAAAGAAAACTTCGTACGATCCTCTCGCTAAAATTATAAGAAAGTTCTGCAATCGGGAATGTATAAATAAATTAGATGTATGTTATACTAAACAAAAGGTAGATAAAATTAATTGCCAAAATATTTTCAGTGTGGTATACTATCCAGTGAATATGGCAACCGTAATTTGTGCTAAAGTAATTAATAAATTGATAGTTTAAATCATATATTATTAAATCATTTCAACTTTGATAAATAAAGGAGATTTTATGGAAAGTATTAATACAACTAATTTCGATGAAATAATCAATGGAGAGGATGTCACATTAGTAGACTTTTCTGCTACGTGGTGTATGCCATGCAGAATGTTAAAGCCAATTTTGGAACGAGTGGAAGACAAATTTGACGATGTATACTTTTACAATTTAGATATTGACGAGAGTGAGGAGATTGCAAAACGTTATCGTATTTTTAGTGTTCCAACAATCGTGTGCTTCCGATCTGGTAAAAAACTTGATAGTATGGTTGGACTCAATTCATATGATGATGTCGTAGCGTTTATTGATAGATGCAGAAATATGGAAATTGAAGATTAGTGCTTAGGCACTTTCTTTTTTTGTTTTAATCATTAATTTGAACATTAGTCATTAATTAAAAGATTTTGCTATTGACAAATTAATCATATTATGATAAATTTTAAATGGAGAAAAACTATGGAAAAAATTTATTTGGATAATGCAGCCACAACTCCATTAGGGGCAGAAGCGTTGAATGCAATGATGCCTGCATTCAATGAAGTTTATGGCAACACTTCTTCAATTCATTCTTTTGGTAGAATGGCGTCAGATTTAGTAGATCAGAGTAGGGATAAAATTGCAGAATCTATCAATGCTAAATCTAACGAAATATATTTTACTTCAAGTGGTAGTGAGGCTAACACTTGGGCAATAATTGGACTTGCAAGTGCAAATAGATTACACGGCAATCATATAATTACAACAAAGATAGAGCATCAATCTACATTAAATGCGTGCAAATATCTTGAACAAAACGGTTATGAAGTCACTTATTTGAACGTAGATAAAAATGGATTCATTAGATTCACTGAATTGTTGAGTGCAATCAAATCCAATACAATATTAG
Organism: uncultured Clostridia bacterium; assembly: GCA_946491735.1. Classification (GTDB taxonomy): domain Bacteria; phylum Bacillota; class Clostridia; order Christensenellales; family UBA1242; genus Onthoplasma. The sequence goes on from CAMLYK010000002.1 coordinate 49,241, forward strand.
TGTCAATTATTGCAGCTAATAATGAGATTGGTACCATACAAAATCTAAAAGCAATTGCTCAAACAGTACATGAAAAGGGTGCGATTTTCCATACAGATGCCGTTCAACTATATGGAAATATGGATATTGATGTGCAAGATATTGGAATTGATGCTATGACAATTTCTGCACATAAAATTTACGGGCCAAAAGGAGTTGGTTGCCTTTATTTAAATAACAAATATAGAATAGACAATCTAATTTTTGGCGGAAATCAAGAACGTGGCAAACGTGGTGGTACTACAAACACAGCTGGAATTTTAGGTTTTGCAAAAGCCAGTGAAATTGCAATTCGTGACATGCGTGCCAATAATCACAAATTGAGATTGTTGAGTGAATATTTTATATCTCAACTGACAGCAACTGTTGAAAATATTGTAATCAATGCAAATATCAGACAGAAGTTACCTAATATCATATCTGTGACATTTACTGGTGTAGATGGCGAAAGTTTGCTTACTAAACTGGATATGGCAGGAATAGCAGTTTCAACAGGCAGTGCATGTACAAGCAATAGTTTGACTGTTTCGCATGTCATGACTGCAATCGGACTCAACAATGACGACGCTCGCAGTACCATCAGATTCAGCTTAGGGAAAAACAATTCGTATGAAGAGTTAGATATTGTAGTTTCGAACGTTAAACGTTGTGTTGATGAACTCCGTGCTTACTCCTCAACTTATGGAATGAAGACGAGGAAGAGAAAGGGGGACAAAAATGTATAGTAAAGTTGTATTAAATTTGTTCAATAATCCTATAAATGCGGGTAGAATATCAAAACCAGATGGTATTGCAGACCTTTACAATTCTGATAAGACTGCACATGTTGAATTTTCATTGAGAATTGACGCGGGCATGATAATTGAATGTAAGTTCAGAGCTCAAGCCAATCCGTATATTGTTGCAATTTGCTCTACGATGACAGAGATGGTACAAAACAAAATGATTGAAATGCTTTTCTTAGACCCGTACACAATTATGACCACACTCGGCGATGAGCAACCTGTTGACATCAATTTCTGTATTGATTGTATGAAAATGGCAGTTCAAGATTACAAGGACAAATTAGAGAAAATGAAAAAATAATAGTGTTCAATTCATTTGGTAAAATATGACAAATCTATAATTAGTATTTCTACATAATTTCACAAATTTTGCAAAAACTACGGTAGGAGGGAATTATGAAGGAGTTAATTATAGGTATGGGAATAGGATTTGTAATAGGAGCAATTGTATGCAAAACCAACAAACCTGTTGCTGACACTATTGAAAAAGGCGTTGAAAAAGGAAAAGAAATCATTGAAGACATCAAGGATGAAGTAAAGACTCAAACTAACAAAGCCAAAAATAAAAATCAATAATAAAATAAAAAATGTAACTGATTTTCTTTAGTTACATTTTTTTATTCAAATTTATATTTAATTAAGAATCAATATGGAGCTACTGGGCGGATTCGAACCGCCGACCTGCTGATTACGAATCAGCTGCTCTACCTGCTGAGCCACAGTAGCAAAGTAAAATTTACTAATTTATAATATCATATAATTTTTATTTTTTCAATGATTTTAACTAATTTTTTTATTTTTAAATAGTTGCAATAATGTGTTCTTTTTGTTATTATTATATTAATGTTGGCGTTAAAAATTATTTCAATTGTTTTTCTAATACTATCATATATCATTATGACTTCAATAATGATTATTTTTGAGCGTGATAAACCTAGAAATTTAATTATTTGGACGATCGTATTTTTATTTTCTAGCATTATTGGTTATTGTATTTACATATTTTCAAGATCAATATTCTATAAAAAGAAAAAATCTTTAATTGTAAAACAAGAAGAAGATGAGATATATTTGTCTTTAATCAAAGATGAGATTCAAAATAACGATATAGATACAAATGATGACTTGTATAGATTCAATAAAATGGCATATAATGCAAAATTAACTAAAAATAATTCTTATCAGATATTTGATCAATATAATGAATTAAAAACGGATTTGATCAGTGAAATTGACGATGCCAAAGAATATATAATTTTTGAAATTACAAAAGTCAATAAATTTGATTTTTCTGATATTTTACAAGCTCTGATCGATAAGTCAAGACAGGGTGTAAAAATCAAATTTATTTATGATAGTTTAATCAGTAGAAAGATTTTAAAGCAGTTGAGAGATAACAAAATCAAAGTACATAGATTTAGCAAGCATAATACTATGGGTAAAGTTTATGCGAATAAAAGAAATTTGATATCAATAGATGGCAGGATATCTTATATCTGTAATCTAGATCTAAAAAATAATCAATTGTCTGAAAAATTTGACATAGCAGACACGTTTATAAAATTTAAAGGTGATATAGTTCAAGAAATGAACATTTCGGCTCACCAAGATGCAGTTTTTGCTGGTAATAAGTTCATAGATTATAATGTGACAGAAGAGAATAAGATAAAAAATGATACCAAAATTCAGTATGTTGCCAATGAGTACAGCACAGATATTGAATTGTTGATTATCAATGCAATACGACAGGCTAAGACCTCAATTCAATTGCAACTGGAAGAATTTATTCCTACTGAAAGTATTTTATCATTGTTGCGTTTTGCAATCAATTCTAATATCGATGTAAGATTGATGGTTCCAATTAAAACTAACATGCATAGCAAATATTTTGCATCTAGAGCGTATGCAAAAGAATTGGCTTTGATGGGTGCAAAGGTATATTTATATGACGGCTTTATTAGATTCAATGCTATAATCATTGATTCAAAATATGCGTTATTTGGCTCGTATATATTAGATCGTGAACATTTAAGCACGGGTGTTCAAAATGTAGTCATTATTGAGGATAGTGAGGCTATTGATTATTTCAATTTGAAATTCAATGATGATGTCAACAACAGTTATCGTATCAACAATGCTAAATATATGTTGTTGCGTGAAAAGTTTTTTAAGAATTTTGTTTAATAGGGAGATGTAATTTTATGGTATTTGGTGTGGCAGGTGTCCCTACACATTACAAAGGAAAATTGTCGGGCCTTTTTCCATGGTTGAAAGAAATGAATCTTAACGGTGTGGAAATTCAATGTACATATGGCTTTAAAATGTCCGATGAAAACAAAAAGTTATATAAAGAGATGGGAGAAAATGGTTTTTTCTTGTCCATGCATGCACCGTATTATATCAATTTGGGTAGTTTGAATAATCAAGTGGTGGGTCGAAGCAAATCAAATATGAAAGAAGGCATAGAACTCGCAAAATCAATCGGCGTTACCAGAATAATTTTTCATCCAGGTGGAGGACATGAAAACACTATAGAGGGCAGACAACATGCAATCAAACAGTTGATTGATGCGGTCAATGAGTTCACTAGTGAAATTGATATGGTAGACGTCAGACTTTATCCCGAAATTGGAGGCAAAACAGCGAGTCTTGGTTCACTGGACGAAATCATTGAAATTTGCAAAAACTGCAAATATTGCTATCCGTGTATAGATATTGCACATCTACATGCGCGCGAGATCGGAAGTCTGACTTCAAAAGAAATATTAAAGTCCAAACTACAAAAAATCAAAGACGCTATACCTGAAAAATTTAAATACATTCATTTTCATGCATATACTATCAATTATGGAGAAAAGGGCGAAATCAAGCATCTATATTTTGGTGATACAATGCCAGATGGTAGTGCAGGCTCGCCAAATCTTGATGATTTTATCGCTGTTTTAAAAGAAATGAATATCGAACCTTGGGTAATCAGTGAGGCATTGGATAGTCAAGAATTAAGTGCAAAATATATGCACGATTTATATGTAAAATAAAATGCAAAAGATTGAATTTCAAATAGATAAACCAATAAAATTATCAAAAGCAGTGATAGATGAACTGCCTTTTCTTTCAAAATTTCAAATAAAAAAATTAATTGAAAATAAGGATATCAAAATTAATTCAGTAAGAGCAAAAGAAGACTTAGAATTAAATATCGGAGATAAAGTTGTAGTATATTATAATGCAAATGAAAAACATGAGTGGTACACACCAATTTATACTGATGAAAATATTTTAATAGTCAATAAACGCTCTGGAATCGAAATCGTCAGTGAAAATGATAGAGATCTTTTATCAATTTTGAAGAAAAATTATCCAACCATCAGTCCAGTGCATAGAATTGATAGAAATACTGAAGGATTAGTGATCTTTGCGTTAAATAAAAAATCTGAAAAAGAGTTGCTGTCAGCTTTTAAAACTAGAAAGGGTATAATTAAGAAATATGCGTTATTAGTTCACGGCAGAGTAGATTTGTCAAAAGTTAAACGTACAGTTTATTTAAAGAAAATGGAAAACTTATCAAAAGTATGGATCAGCGAAGTGAAAACAACTAGCTTTGAACCTATAATAACGGAATTTGAAGTGATACAATATTTTGAGGATAAAACGCTTTTATCTGCCACACTTGTTACTGGAAAAACTCATCAAATTAGAGCGCATATTGCATATTATGGATATCCAATTGTTGGTGATAATAAATATGGTAAAGATAAAGAAAAGCAGATGCATCTGACAGCCAATTTCCTGGCATTTAATTTTAACAAAAAATCAACTTTATATTATTTGAATTCTAAAAATTTTGAGATAATACCTACTTGGCTAAATCATTAATAATACAATATTTGTTAATTTAAAAACTGTCAGATTTTATTAAAAATACAAAATAATTATGCTAATCATAATATATATTAGATTAAATGGTGTATTTTACATAAATTTGAAAAAATTAAGTAAAATTTATTGACATTTATTTAATCTTATAGTAAAATTTAATCATACCGTGTGTATCGGGGTGTAGCGCAGTTGGTAGCGCACGTGATTTGGGATCATGGGGCCGGGGGTTCGAGTCCCTTCACCCCGACCAATGGGGGCCTTTAGCTCAGTTGGTTAGAGCAACCGGCTCATAACCGGTCGGTCCGCGGTTCAAGTCCGTGAAGGCCCACCAGCCGTGATGGCACTTCTTCTATATATATTGGCCCGATAGCTCAGTTGGTTAGAGCGCCAGCCTGTCACGCTGGAGGTCGTGGGTTCGAGCCCCATTCGGGTCGCCAATAATGCCTCGATAGCTCAGTCGGTAGAGCAAAGGACTGAAAATCCTTGTGTCACTGGT
>CAMLYK010000003.1 GCA_946491735.1 uncultured Clostridia bacterium
ATAGAGGTAGATTACTCACGCGTTACTCACCCGTCCGCCACTAAGGGTAAGTATTCCACTAAACACCTCATATAGAAATGCTTAGTGGAACACTTAACCTCCGTTCGACTTGCATGTTTAAAGCACGCCGCCAGCGTTTGTCCTGAGCCAGGATCAAACTCTACAAAAAAATATTCGCTTTATTTCATTTAAAAACAAGTTTTTAAATTTCAACCGATGCTCTATTTTTTTGTCACCCCACTACGTATCTTGCGACACTTGCGGGGACCCCGATTGAATTTACTCGGAGAATAAAGCATCAACGAATTGCTACTAAGTAGCTTTTTTATAAAATAACCTTTGCTCATTCGCTTGGCTAATTTCGTTGTCTAAAAAACTTGGAATTGATAAGAACTTTGTTCATTGAACATTGCCTATAAGTAATTGCTTACTTACTGTCTTACCATTGTACCTATTAAGATATAAATTGTCCTAACGAACCATTCGGTTCGGCACCCTGCTTATGCTGAATGCAATATAAAGATAACACATATAAAAAACTTTGTCAACAGTTTTTCAAAAAATTTTTTAACTTTTTTCAAACTTTTTTTAATTTTTTTCTATAATATATGAAATTCCTTATTTTTAAGTGCAAAATGACTAGAAAATAGCCATTTTCTACACAAAATTTATGAAATAAGTACCCAATAATCACAAAAAATTGATATTACAACTTCGACTAGACCAATTTTAAATCAAACTAGGATCATATCTTTTAACAAATTATGCCTAATCACCTATGACTTTTTCATTTTGAAAATCAATAATAACTCAAATTTTTAAACACAATAACAAAAAAAGGATTACATCTTAGCAATCCCTTTTTGTTTTATTAGTCAATTACTTGAACTGTCAATTCTGAACATTCAATTGAATCAACTGTCATCCAACTGAACCAACCATATCTAAGTCCGGACACATCACTTTCATTGACATCTGAATCATCAGGTTTATTTAATTTAGCATCAACCACTTCAAACACAGTTTGATTGTTGCTATCGATAACACTGATTGTAACTTTCATAATATTTTCACTATTTTTGTGGAAATCAAATTTGAAAGTATACCAACCATCAGCTAATACCTTAGCGTCTTCGCTACTAGTAGCCCATTGATTAATTTCATCACTAGAGCCATTATAAATATAACCAACTTTCACGCCTTCAGCATATTTTCTAACATAAATGAATCTTTCTGAAACGTATTCACCATCATTACCATTGACTGCAACGGTATAGTTGAATCCTTCACCAATTTCATAATCATTTGCTACTATGTTCAATCTAATACTAGCAATCATGCCGTCAGTATCCCAATCTAGATTTCTATCCGTTTCTCCGAAGTAAGTATTAGGACCTGTAGCGTATACATCATCTTTATTCAATGTGATTGTATCAGATTCTTCATTATATTGTACACTACCGTACAAATCTGAGAACACTGATAATGCAGATTCTTGTGTGCTGAAATTAGCATCGTAAACAGTTTTTAATTCTTTTTGATCATTATTGTCGTCGCCACACGCACTAAGCAAAAGCATGCATGGAATCATCACCAAAGTAACGAGAATATACTTTAATGATTTTTTCATTGTTTTCATATTATTTCCCCCTTTAACTATAAAGAAACAAATTGCCAATTTTTAGTCAAATGTTATTTAATTGTTTCATAAAGATTTTTTCTTTTACTCTATTTCATCATAATTATTATATTTCAAGTTATAAAAAATATTACATATACTGATTAAAAGTAAAATATTTATAATAATATTTCATTAATGTATTTTAATGTATTTAATTTAACAATTAATTTCTAACTAGTTGAATAATTATCATAAAAAAAAAGAATGCTTGACTGCATCCTTTTTTTGCTAAGCAGTAGGTATTTGATCTAATAGACCACCGCTGTTTTCAATCAAATCGAAGAATATGTTCATAATATCTTCTAAAAGCAAATTCTTCACTTGTTTATAATTAGGAGTTTCTTCTGTGCCAACATTTATATATTTGTTGTTAATGCCTGTTCCGTCATCCGTTGTCCCACCAGAAGATGAGTAATAATTGGTTGGAGCGTCAATCACTCCTGCTGAAATAAGCTCGTCAATTGTGCTCTCCTCTAATGCTGTGGATAATGCTGATGAAATATTACTTATAGTTGTATTTGGATCAATCAATGACAAGGCACCTGAACTTAGGTCTTCACTAGTGAATAGATCTGCCACAGTCAGACTATCAATTCCATCCCCCAATCCTGAAACAGTAAATCCAGCAATAGCATTCATCACTCCATCAATTTTTGTACCATCTTCATCATAATACGCGTCTTCCAAATCATTGTAAGTATAACCCAACACTTCAGCAATTGTCATGCTGTTGATTGTGTTTTCAAGATTTTCCAATTCCCCAATAGTTGTTTTTGCAACCGTAGCCATAATTCCGGTCACTTCCTGACTAGAACTGTCATAAACAGTATCTCCCTGAATGGTGTAATCTAGAAAATCTGCTATATACATGTTGTTAATTTCTTGTTCTAATTCTCCAATCGGAGTATTGTCATCAATGTTGTCAAAGAAGGATGGCAAAGTTATATTATAATCATCTCTCAGTTCTCCAATGGTGATGTTTGAATCGAGATCAGAGGTAAACGACGCCACTGCTTTAGTAAGTGGTATATATCTTAGAGCCACTTCTGTTTGATTGTCTGAAAGGACGAATTCATTATCTTTTATCAAAACTCGTGAATTCGCAATATCTACTGTATAATCAAAATCTACCGCGTTTACATACTCAACTTCTTCATACAATAATCCATCTGATAAATTGTAATAATAGGTATTAGTTTTATTTAAAATGTCATCCATATCAGACAAATCAATAACATTTTTCAATTCTTCCGCACTGATATTTGATAGTTTATTCTTCACTGCATCCATCATTTCTGGCAATGGGACATCTTTCAAATCAACTATGTTTATACCTGCGATTTCATTACTAATACTAATACCAAAATCTGCTTCCAAATCATTAAGAGTGTAAGTATCAATATTTCTACTCAAATCTATAGCATGAGTGACCAACGAATTCAATGTCAAATTATTAATATCTTCATATCCAGTATCAATTTCTGTATTGAATTTGTCATTGATCCAATTGACTGACACTCTAAAATACACGAAAGCCACAATTCCAACAATCGCACCTATACCTAAAAGCAAACCAATGAATGTACCAAAGAAAAACGAACCTATGCTTCCACTCTTTGTCTTGCGTGTAATTTCTCCCGCTTGCTTCGTCATATACCCTCCAATATTTATAATTATTATGACACAAATTTAATTAAAAATAAAATAATTTATGTCATATTTATAAAATTTTATGAGGAAATTTGTAATTTAAAAAAATTATATCTTAAAATTAGTGATATTTTTGTTCATCATTTTTTTATTAAAATATAGATAATTATAAAATTACAATTGTGCAACCTGAATTTAATAAATACAAATCTCTGTCTGCGAGTAAATCTGGACAATAATTTATAGCGATTTTTCTAACCACATTGTTTGGTGTCCACCTGTCACAACAAGTGTAGTCTTCAATTTTCCCTCTTCGTTTCAACTCCTCACATTTTTTCAAAAATTGTACTTTTATTGCTCCACCTACTCCGTGGCTACCATATCCGTGGATAACTTTCATTACCTTATATCCGCCTTTTTTATAACTCTCTAATTCCACCAAAAATTGAGCGATTGCTTCACTCACAGTTTGTCTATCAGATTTGATGTCAATTGTAATAAGTTCCATAGAATGATTATATACAAAATTTACCAATAAATCAATTGATGCAAAATATTTTTTATTAGCAATATCACTCGATAAATATTTCACATTTTATAAAAAAACAAACAGTGTTAGGCTGTTTGCTTTTTCTCTTTAAGTTTTGGTTTTGATTTTATAATTTTAGGTTTTGATTTTTTATTTATAAAATCTGCAGTGATAACAATTTTTTCAATATCTTCTTCGAAATGATAACTATACATCACATCAAGCATTCGCTCTTCTAAAATTGTCCTCAGCCCTCTTGCTCCAGTCTTAAGTTCAATAGCTTTTTTAGCTACAGCTGTGATCGCTTCTTTTTCAAAGGTCAAATCAATTCCATCCATTTTGAACATTTGAATGTATTGTTTTGTGATTGCATTCTTTGGTTCCACCAAAATTCTCTCCAAAGCTTTCTCATCTAGACTGTCAAGAGTGGCTACAATTGGAAGTCTACCCACAAATTCTGGTATCATACCGTATTTTATCAAATCTTGTGGTTGAATATTTTCAAACTTATTGATAGATTCTTCCATCTCTTTTTTCTTCACACTGGCGCCAAACCCCAATGATGACGCGCCATTGCGTTCGCTGATGATTTTATCAAGACCAACGAATGCTCCTCCGCATATGAATAAAATATTCGTTGTATCAATCTTGATATTTTCTTGTTGCGGATGTTTTCTGCCCCCCTGAGGTGGAACGGAAGCAATTGTGCCCTCCAGGATTTTCAATAATGCCTGTTGCACTCCTTCCCCGCTCACATCACGTGTGATTGATACATTTTGAGTTTTCCTAGCAATTTTGTCTATCTCATCAATATATATGATTCCACGTTGTGCTTTTTCAATATCATAATCTGCGTTTTGAATGAGTTTCAATAAAATATTTTCAACGTCATCCCCCACATATCCTGCTTCAGTAAGTGCAGTCGCATCACTAGATGCAAATGGCACTTTGAGCGTTTTAGCCAAAGTTTTAGCGAGCAATGTTTTCCCGCTGCCAGTAGGACCAATTAAAAGCACATTTGACTTTTCAAGCTCTACCTCATCCTGCGAATTATCATGTTTGACCATATTGTAATTGATACGTTTGTAATGATTGTATACAGACACTGCCAAAATCTTTTTTACTTCATCTTGACCAATTATAAATTCATCTAATTTTTGCTTAATTTCTTGTGGTTTAATTAAATCAATAAAATCATTTTTTTCACTTTCACGAGTGCGATTATTAAAATCCATAAGATCTTTGCAAATATTTAAACAATCTTTGCAAATGAAACAATCACCTTCAGGATTGCTGATTATGTCAGTCAATTCTCGTGCTGGACGACCACAAAATGAACAAATAGTTTCTATCTCTTTCATACTCTCCTTTACCCGCAAAATACAGACGCAAAAATTGTCTGTATCTATGCTAAAATATTAATTTTTTCGTTTATCATATATTTTGTCGACTAAACCGTACTTTAATGCCTGTTTAGCGTCCAAGAAATTATCTCTATCTGTATCTTTTGTAATAGTGTCAATATCTTTTCCAGTATTATCAGCTAAAATTTTATTCAAGCTCTCTCTTGTCTTTTGAATGTGACGCGCATGAATTTCAATATCGCTTGCTTGCCCTTGCGCTCCACCAAGCGGTTGATGTATCATCACTTCGCTATGTGGAAGACAAATACGTTTGCCTTTTGTGCCACTAGATAATATGACCGCTGCCATGCTAGCCGCCATGCCAATACAAATTGTAGATATATCACATTTGACATATTGCATAGTATCATAGATGGCAAGTCCCGCGGTTACACTCCCACCAGGACTGTTGATATACATAAAAATGTCTTTATCTGGATTCTTGCCTTCTAGATATAACAATTGTGCCACTACTGTATTGGCAGTCTGATCATCAATCTCTCCAGATAAGAACACTATTCTATCTTCTAAAAGACGAGAATAAATATCATAACTGCGTTCAACATTACCTACTTGATCAATAACCATTGGTATCATATTTCTCTCCTTATATTTATTTGAATTATTAATAAAATTATTACAACAAAATCAAAATTCATCAAATAAAGTTAATATTATTTAATTTCATTGTTATTTCTCAAAAACTCTACTAATTTTTTCATTAGAATATCATTTGCAATGTGATTTATCATATCATTATTGACTTGTTTTTTGAATTCTTCCAGTGTTTTACCTGTATTTTTTGCCATTTCTTCAAGTTTTTGGTCGATATCTTTTTCAATCACATCCAAATGTTCATCTCTGATCAATTTTTCTAAAACAAGTCTACCTTTTACATTACGTCTAGAATTATTCTTGACTTCTTCTTTGAACTGATCCATTGTCTTGCCAATATAATTGACATAATCTTCAAGTTTGATGCCTTGATACTGCATTTGAGTATTAAGCCCATTCATCTGACGATTGAATTCTTCTTCAACCATCACTTCAGGAACAGTGAGTTCGGTATCATCAATAACTTTATCTAATATGTCATTATCCAATTCCAATTCATTACGTTCATCGGCATCTTTGATGAGTCTTGAACGAATGTTCTCTTTGTATTTGTCAACACTTTCAAATTCTGTAGAATTAGATACAAACTCTTCATCAAGTATTGGCATAACACGTTCACGAATGTTCTTTATCTCCACTTTGAAAGTCGCCTTCTTGCCTGATAAATCCTTTTGATGATAATCAGATGGGAATGTCACCACCACATCTTTTTTGTCACCAATGTTCAGCCCTATCAACTGATCTTCGAAATTGTCAATAAATGATTTGCTGCCAACTTTTAATTGATAATTCTCTGCTTTGCCGCCATCAAATTGTTTTCCATCAATATATCCATCAAAATCCAATGTGACAAAATCATCGTTTTTGACAGGTTTGTTAGTTTCAACCAAGCGAGAAGCACGCAATAATTCTTTGTTTATTTCCTCTTCTACATCTTTGTCAGTGATTTCAGTCTTTTTCTTTTCAAAAGTAAGACCTTTGTACTTAGCAAGTGTAAACTCAGGCACACACGGAATTGTAAGTGTAATATCAAGACCAGAATTGTCTAACTTCTTTATTTCGAGTTTTGGTGCATCAATTGGTCTGATTTCTTCATGTTCGCGTAAAATCTGAGTATATGCTTTGTAATAGACTTCATCTAAAGCCTCGTTGACAAAAGCACCTTCTCCGTAATTTTTCTCAATAATATTACGTGGAGCATGCCCTTTTCTAAAGCCTGGAATATTAAATTTACTTTTGTTTTTTTCGTATGCTGAATTGAGGCTTTCTTGCCATTCTTTACTATCAAGACTAATATTTGCCTCAAAAATTCCATTATCTTTCTTTTCTACATTTAGTACCATAGTAATCTCCTTAATATTATAGACTTTGTGTATTCTAGCACACAATTTAAATTAAATCAATCAAATTAATATAAAAATTCCAACTAGAATAAAAAGAATTCCACATATGTAAAATGAAATATTGATTTTCCTCCTTTGTCTTAGTAGTCTAGCACTTTCGTCCTGTAATTCAATCATTTCTACGTCATCAAAATCGTCATTTTCCATATTTTCTTCTAATATTTTGTCGATTTCTATACGTCTTTTGTCGATTTTGTTCGTTCTTTCGACAGCCATAAAAATTATTCCAACTGCAAAGAATATGAAACCAAAAGACTGGCAATATTTATTTTGATTGCCAACTATCAATAATATCAATCCTATAAACAAACTCACCAAAGCGATGGTGAGTTTTAAATTAAACTTGATTTTCATAATCAATTAAAATGTCAAGAACAAGAAAACTACGATCAAAATAACTGCTATAACATAAGCAATCATATAGCCAATGCTTCTTCTAGACTTGGCAAAATAAAATGCAAATACAGCAGTAATAGCATATGCAATAAATTGAGCTATAGTGTTCATTGCTGACACAACTGTAGAGCTTACTTCAAGAGCATTTAAAATATATTGCACAATCAAAGCAACCGCCACAAGCATAATCGCAAGATATGCCAAGAAGTTCACAAAACCCTTACCTTTCATACTATCCTCCAATGATCTTATTATATCATAAGTATTCAATTTTTACAAATAAATTACAAAATTTGTCAAAATATGCCATTTTTATTAATTTTGTTGATTTATCCGACCTTTAATAAGATTATCTCTATTTAGAAATATCCTCTATTACTTTTTTAAAATAATCTGGCAAATCAATTTGAAACTGCATTATTTGTTTGCTCGTTGGATGAACAAAACTAATTTTATAGGCAAATAATAATTGCCCTAATACATTGATATTTTTATCTTCGCCTCCATACAATCTATCTCCAACGATTGGATGATTAATTGATTTTAGATGTGCTCTAATTTGATGCGTCCTACCAGTATACAACTTACAATTTAATAAAGTGTAATGGTCATATACTGCATCTATTGAAAATTCTGTTTTGCTATATTTACCTATTTTTGACTGATTGAGAATCATTTGTTCTCTATTTTTAGTATTTCGTGTTAGATAGCCTTCTATCACAAAATTTTGTTTAATTCTTCCCTTGATGAGTGCTTTGTATTCTCTATTCAATGTTTTATCTTTTAATTGATTGCTCAAAATTTTATGTGCATTGTCATTCTTTGCAACAATCATTAAACCGCCAGTATCTTTATCCAATCTATGAATTATGCCCGGTCGAAGCACTCCATTAATTGTGGACAGATTTTTAATGTGATACATCAATGCATTTACGAGAGTATGGGATTTTGTTGTAGCACATGGATGAACCACAAGACCGGCTTGCTTATTGATTACTAACAGGTCATCATCTTCATAAATGATATTCAGTGGTATATTCTCAGGCTCGGTATTGATTATTTCTATCGGCTTTTCTTCAATGCTGATTCTATCCCCCAATTTTAGTTTGTATCCAGATTTTTTCTTTTCATCATTTACCAAAATTCTTCCTTCGTCATTCAATGTTTTTAAATAACTGCGGGTGAAATCGGTATGTTCTACCAAAAATAAATCCAATCTGGTATCCACCTGCGAATTATCATCAACTATTAGATTTATCATTTTTCTTCCCCATAAAAAATAGTATAAATATTGCCATCATGACCGCCCCAATACACAAGAAGGTATCTGCCAAATTGAATATTGGAAAACTAGGCCAAAAATCTAAAAAAATAAAATCTCGAACATAACCCAAACATAATCTATCAATTAAATTACCTAATGCTCCACCGACAATAAATCCAAAGGCAATGGAATAAAATATAGATTTGTTCTTCACAAAATAATTAAATATGAAAAGTGCTATTATCATTATGACGCTCACAATTATCAATACAATGGTACTATCACTAAACATTCCAAACGCCGCTCCGGTATTGCCATTGTTTGTCGCAATGGAAATCACATTTGGAATGAGATTAAAGTATTCTACATCAAATAAAAAATGTTTGGTAACAAGATCTATTACCAAAACACCAATTAATGTACAAGCAATTGTAATCCAATTTTTCATTTAATCTAGTAGCACTCCAATTAAACATTATTCAGGCTTATCCGGACGCAAAATTTTGTGTCCTTCAGGTGTCAGCAAGAAAAGATCTCCATGCCAGCGATGTATACTGCCGTTCAAACCATAAATTGCACCCGACAAAAAATCGAGAATTCGCATTCTATCCTCGTCAGCAATTCCTTCAAGATTCACAGCGATGGACTGTCCTTGTTTAAGAAAATCTATTACCTGTTGAATTTCTTTGTGTGTTTTCGGTTCAACCATAATTATATTAGATTCTGGTTGCAATCCAAATGAATTAAAGTTTGTCCCTGTAGGCATAGTATCAAATGAATTAGTCTCTCCCGCAACACGTTCGTGAAGATTGAAATTAGAATACTTGTCATTTTCTTCAACAGTCTTAGTTTTCTTATCCTTTTTATCTTTGTCTTCAAAACCCAGTCCGCGCATAACCCAATCAAAAAATCCCATATTCCACCTATGAACCAAAAATTTGTTTTTTCAATAAATCATATTCAGCATCTGTTGCTATATTGAATTCTTTTACTACACGTTCATAAATCGCAATCACTTCTTTGTTTTGAGTCTTAGATTTGGCTTTTTCCAGCATCTTTTCAGCCACTTTTATTGCGCCCTTTCTGTCCAAGCGATTGTCAATACCCACAATTGTTTCTATGACGTCCATACATTTATTTTCAAATTCTTCAGTACTTAACTCAGCCATATGCACCTCTTTATATATATTTTAATGATTGCTATCAATTTTGTCAACAATTTCAATAATCTTAAATAATTGTAACATTTTATTTATTTCTATTAAAAAAACAAAAAGTTCGTGAATCACGAACTTTTTATTTAACTATGCATTTGGCTTGAGAACAATTATCCTAAATTGCAATGTATATTGAGTTTGCAAAGGAGTTCCTGTGGTCAAAGTATATAATATTTCTAGCTGATTTGAGTTTGGATTGTCTATAAAATATTGATTTATCATTGCACCATTCAACATTATATTCCCTGTGTAATTTCCATCGCTTTGTTCAAATAGAGTCGTATAATTCGTTGAACTTTCCACAATTGAATTGATCAAATTCAAATTTTCTTCACTTAACTCAACATACTGACCTTCAGCATCTTGAATGTACAGTCCTACCTCACTTCCTGAACCAAGCAAACTGACAGTTAGATTTTCTGCCGTATTGCTAGCAGTTATCTCAACAAATGGATACAAAGGAAGCTGGAATTCTACATTGAATGTCAAGGTGACTCCACTATAAATAGCTGTATAACTCAAATTCAATAAAGTGACATTAGGATTTTCATTTTTGTACACTCTCAAAGTGTCTTTTGTTACCGTTATTGTTCTACTATTGATATCGATATTACTGTAATCATTTGTAGAATTTTCAGTCAAAGATGCTAGTAAACTTTCTGTTCCATTTGCTCCAAATGACGTTTCAGTAAATGCACCACTGACATCATTTTGATATGTAGAGAACTTTCCATTCAAATCAAGTACTGAATCTACATCCATATAGTTTACTTGGAAGAACCATGACTGGAAGTTTCCGCCGTAGTCCACATTTACAATTCTATCATCTTCTGAAGCTATCGCATACATTGTTGTCACTAGGTTATACAATTCATCGCCCGAGCCAATATATGTGACTTCATACAATTCGTATGTTCGCTCATTTACTGTAATTGTACCTATTTGACTGCCCAATTCATAACTTGTAGCATTGTTTACCCAATTGATTGATGGAGTGTCACTTGATGCATATACTCCGACTACATAATAGTTCAAGTATGAAGTATTATTGCATTGATTTGCCAAGAACATATCACGCACTCTGAATTGTCCTTTTGCAGTAATTGCATTCGTAGTGGTCAATTTGAATCCATTTGTTCCATCATATCCGTCTATATGGATTATTGCATTATTGCTTTCAGACATTACATCCAAATCTGCAATCAATTCATTATTGAACAGTTTATTGTTTGCCACATCGTATCTATTTAGATCCGTCCAGTTAGTACTTATATATGGATTTGACAAATTGATACCAAACGTTCCATTAGCATACTGACTAGCCGTTGATGCATTTTCAATATATTCTAATACGAAATAGATGCTAGTAACACTGCCTGTAAATCCGTTCATATTGGACAATCTTATACTTGATACTGAATCAATAAAGGTCTTAAACTCGGTAATGCTGTTATATTCAGTGCTAAATAGTGATCTATTTATCACCTCATTTTGTTGAATACCCGTGCCATAATATACGTTGTCGTACACTAAGGTTCTCGTTACTGTATAATTTGTTACTTGTGATACGCCTTGCATTATGATTATAGAATAAGCGCTATTAGCTGTTTCAATTCTGATAGTATAGCCGTTTGTTGAAGAATAAGTTCCGTCGTCATTTCTTGAATATACTCCAGTATATGCTGACACACTCGTCTCTACATCCATAACAATGTTTCTATTACTATCCAATCTTAATGTAAATGTGTTGTCACTTTCGTCTGTATAGACTTCAGCAAAGTAGAACATGTCAACATAATTTCCATTGATCAAATCATTATCAACATCAATAACTGTATATTGTGCATTAGGACTGATACTAGCATTATTATAGACTTTATATGTTACATAACTAGCGGCAGTTGTTTGATTCAAATATGTAAACTCTATTCTATACGTAACATTATAATAATCATAATTTGGTGCGCTAGATTGTGGCACGCTTGGTAGAACAAGAGAAACAGTGTTAGTATTGAATATATTATTGTATGTCGCATCTACCGCATTAATTTGATCAGCATTTTCAAATACAGAATTGACATTTATAGTTTCAGTGAATGGAGTGATCACATAATTTACTTGTATTCCTTCTAATTCAAATGAATTTGTCACATTTGGATTTAAATTTAATTCCCCATGCGTGTTAGACATTACAATACCTGTATCTGCAAAATTCGATGTGCTAGATATCACATTCACACTCGTACCAGATGTGAAGCCCTCTCCATTAGATTGAACAAGAATGTTGTTTTCTCCATTGACAGAAGGATATTCCAGTGTGATAAATCCTAATACGTTGATATTCCAAAGGACTGAATATGTTCCATTTTCTCTGAGATCAATGTCAAGTTGCAAGATTAGCGAACCTGTGAAGTCTTTGTGAATATTGATAGCAAAATTTGTACTATCAATTGATACATATTCTGTACCCCAATTAGAAACCTCTGTTATTCTAATGCTTTGAACATCGGTAATTTCATCCAATCCGTCAACAGTGAATAATTGTAATTGAAGATCGTATGAATATGTAGTACCGTCATATACAATATTTTGAGTATTATTTCTAACTCGCAAATTTTCTGTGTAATTTAATCCTGTATTACCACCAGTATTGCCTATATTATTTGTAGTCAAAATATAATTTGTGTAGAATTCATCTTCTCCAGAGGACATCGATTGACCGTTCACTCTAAAATCGAAGTTTGGACGCAAATAGAAGTTATATTGTATTGTACCGATATAATATCCATCAGCGTCTGACACTCGGAAGTAAAGCGTCACATTGGCAATTGCTCCAACCGCTTTTGTCATAATCAAATTTCTTTGGACATCGCCTGAACCAATGCTCTCATAATTAAATATTGCATTATTTGTTTGACTGATATAAACTCTTTCAAACCCTGTAATTATATAAGAACTAACATTCCCGCTAGTGCCCATAACAAGTTGAGCATTGCTCAATGACAATTCACTCAAGTCTGGCAAATTAGATCTAATAGATATCTTATCAGATAAATCTACTTGCTCGCCTGCATAAATTGTATCATATGAAGTCGAATATGCACTTTCAAGAGTGTAATTATAGAAACGAATTTCTAGTGTCCTGCCCACAAATTCTGACCCTGAATACACATTAATAAGGTTACCACTATCTCCATACATGGTGAGAGTAAGTGACAATGTGCCAAATGGATCATATCCAACCTCTCTTTGCAGACCAACATACAATTGTCTTCCTGAGCCTAATCTTATTGTTATAATTAAACTATTTCCATTGTTGTTAGTCAACACAATTGAATATACAATATCATCTGGATAATTGCTGTTTTCTACTCTATCTAATTTTGTCACTTGATAGTTAGAAGTGTTCACACCTTCTACACGAATAGCCAAATTCGTGATATAGAATACGCTATTATTTCCATCGAACAATGAAGCAATATGTTCACCAAGCATCACTGTTTGACCATACACGGTATCCGTGTCTCCATAAACGAATGAACTGTTTGCAGTAGTATCTGTAATGGTCATTGCAACGTATTCATTATTGCCTATGACGCTATTAGTTTCTATTTGATAATCCAAGCCATCTTTGTACTCACTACTGCTCATCAGTTGATATTGATATGTGATATTTGTCAATCCCGCACTGTTTGAAATATACAAGTTTGTCATTCTATTACTATCTACTGAAGTGAATGAAAGTGTCGGTTCGGTAGCGCTCATATTCATATTGTCGCCAGTAGTAAAATTGATATAATTTGGACTTGACGGATTTGTAAATCCTATATTATAAGGATCATAATCAGTGATTTGATTTTCACTTAAATCAACCAATGCAATACGACGCGTATTCAAAATATTGGTATTGGTTGTATCTGATATGTCTGATACATTGCTATCATCAATGGTATTAAATAATTCATTATAGATATTTGGAATTATATAACTGTTAATGACATTTTCATGATTAGCACCTTTGACATAGTAAATTGGCAAAATTGTTGAATATGTCCTAATCGCATTTACATAGAAGTTGACAATTCTATTTGACCCACCTGCTTGATACGATGTGTTAGAGTCGATATCTCGTATTGTGATATATAATATCAATGCCTGATTTTGAGCCGAATGAACGAAGTTGACATCTTCTTCTGCATCGACTGTCTGAATCTTGATACCATCATCATTTTCTGTCAAATTAATATAATCATCATTTGAGAAAGTAATGTCGAGAACGCTTGCTTTGCTAGTATAAATATTTAGTCCTCCGACATAATATCTAGTCACTCCAGATATATCATTAGTGCTAGAATTTATTGTTATTCTACTTCCTGTAGAATTCAAATACAAATTATCTATACCTTCGCTAGTTGATGTCATCGCCGTATCCTGACTTTGTCCAATGCCCGATTGTGGTTGAGATACATAAAGTCCACTGAGTACGTTAGTTGTAATAGTTCTAGTATATTTAGCATCATTTTCATCTACTATATCATCAAACTGTATTACAAATTGAACAGTATAATTTGACGTTGTTTGATCGAATTCGAGATAATGCTTGTCATTGTCAAGGTCGTAGATATATCTCATGCCCATATTGTTGTCAAATGTTATAATGTTGTCACTGCCCACATCTACTGTACCTTGAGCAAGGTCAATAGTAGCCATTATATCACTCGAATTATCATTTAATATTGACAAATCCTTATTGTAATTACCTATCAGGGTCGACAAATCTAATCTATTGTCAAAGTAACTATTGATAACCCCTTCATCGTCATTGCTTTGTATAAACTGACCAACCGTCACAGACACGGCATTTGTGTCAATTCCAATTTGTTCATAAGTATAGTGAACTATAACGACGAATACATTTGAACTATCTCCAATAGTATAGATATACTTCACACTAAATTGCAAATCTTCATTATTGACATAACTATTGAATACAACTGTAGTATCATTCAAACTGATAATCAAGTTTCCATTAGAACTTATAGAATCAGTTGAATAAGTATAGCCATCCTCTCCTTCTACAATTTCAGCAGACCAAACACCTCCATAAGTTATGCCAGAATCTATTCTGTCATTTACATTAGTGAATGGAATTTCAAATTCTTGAACATCAGTGGTTATAGTTTTGGTATATTGTCCTGTTTCCACGTTATTTATTAATGGAAGCACGACTGCATTTCCTTCTGCATCTTGACGTACCACTTCTTCATAAATTGGCAGTACATAGACTTCAAGATTACCCAAATACAATCTCGTATTGCTAGAATTCAAAATCATACCTATTTTTAGATATGTATAATTGTCGATTGCTGGCAAACTTTCTTCATCAATCTTTGAATGTGTACTATAATCAACCAATTCAAACTCACCTTCGAGCATATCTGCTTCTAATAAATAGAAATCAACATTTGAATAATTAATATTTGCACCAAAGTTGTTTGCAAAGAAATTAGTATCAATGCTATAACCTAAGAATGTTCCATTTTCTGTATTGATATAATTTGATTCAGATTGATTGCCCACTGAATTGAATACAAAACTGTTTGTATAATCTACGTTATTATAACTTGTAAATAATTGATTGTACAAGTATACAAAATAGTATCCTACACTACCAGATTCGGAAGTAATTTTGAAAATAAAATATCCATAATTTCCGCTGGCAAATGTGATATCTTCATTGAATGTTATCGTATTATCTTGCTCATTGATTACTATTTTGCCACTATTATAATAATTTCTTATAATCGCATTATTTTGATATGCTATCAATTCAATATCAAAATCTGCACCAGACAAGACATTATTATTGATTTGGTCATAAATTACAACACGTCTGATAGATTGATTTTCATCATAATCCATATCAATGGTCTGATTTATATTCACTGGCTCAAAATAGTAAGGAACTCCATCTATTGTCTGAATAGTGATTGTATATACATTTTCTCCTTGAACCTGAACACCTAATAGATTATTAGCATCAGTTTGAGCATCCTCTCCAACGAACACAAAATTAGAGGTCCTGCCTGTCAATGTGCTATCCTGATATGGTGATGAGATGAGAACACTTTGTCTATTATATATACTTATAGTACGTGTGAATGTATATGTTATTCCATCATTATATGTGATAGTATATGTCACATTCACAGTCTCGCTATTTCCATTAAACTCGCTGGTATATGCGTGTGCTCCATAGTTGGTCACTCCGATGTACCCACTGCCCAAGAATGAAGTGTTTGTAAACAAACTTTCATCATCAACAGCAGTGACTATCATAGAACTAATCAAATAACTATCAATATCTAAATCAACTAATAATGACTCTAAATCATATAGATCATTCAACAAATCAACAGAAGTTGAAGCCCCTGAATAAATTGTTGCATCAATCTCATCTGGA
Source organism: uncultured Clostridia bacterium (assembly GCA_946491735.1). GTDB lineage: Bacteria > Bacillota > Clostridia > Christensenellales > UBA1242 > Onthoplasma. Next base: position 16,622 of record CAMLYK010000003.1, read on the forward strand.
GCAAGCGGAGTCAAACGAATTGCAAAGGCATCAGTTTCTGATGTCGTATAGATTAATCTTCTGGTTACACCGCCATTTTCATAAGTAAATGTAAATGTCAATACAACATCATTTCGAACTCCGTTCAAGTTTGTAATCAATTTGAATGTATTGTTATCTACAGTGAATTCAAGGTCAGAATAATTTGATTGAATGCTAGTTAAACTGTAGTCTGCATTATTCAATATTGATATGAATGACTGATAACTTATATTAGACATTATAGTATAAACATTGTCCGAATAATCAGGGAAATTGTCTCCTTGCGTTTCTCTACTGATTTCATATCTATTGTATAGGACAACATCAGTATTCAACAATTCTAGATTTCTAGTGACGCTTCCCACATCATATCTGTAATACACGGTGACGTTCTCTGTGATTTCTTCTCCTATATTTTCAAGCCATGCGACAGTGAAATTCGCATCAGCTGAATTCATGCTGATCAAAGAATTGTCAATTAATCCTAAAGATAAATTAGAATACAACACGCTGGCATCTTCCAGATCAGTCTCTGAATAGATCGCTCCGCTACCTTGTCCATATACTTTGCCTACAGTTGTATAACTCATAAGGGTGACGAAATCACTCAAAGCATGTGTATCTCCTGCGCTAAATCTTGGAGTTATATCTTCAAAATTCGAATTGATTCTAGCTACAACGTTAGGAACAATATTTATAGTGTAAGAATCTAATTGTCTACCACTATAATAGAATGTGAACACGTATGATCCCACTTCTTCAAAGACGAACTCTGAATTGTTGATAGTGCCCATATATTGTTCGCCATTGATTGCTAATTGTGCAGTAATTTCCGTACCGCCCATTGAATTTTTTATTTTGAATACTGGCTCATTGCTCGTATCGCCCGTTTCGCTCACTTCGTATATGAATACAGACGTACCTTGATAATAATTGCTCCAATTAGAATTCAAATTAATTTCTATGCTTGAAGTAAACGTCAATGCAAAAGAGACAGTTTCACATGCCTTGACATCTATATCAAAACTAATAATCAATTCCGCATACATGTAACTTATGCGATTGAATGTCCAACCCGATTCGTTACCCACTATTTCCAGCACTGTCTGATCATCGCTTGTTACAATATTAAATCCAGAACTTGTAGCCTCAACAGACAAATCTCTATCTCCACCGAATTGAATGACTGAGACATTTTCAAGTGTTACATTCGTACTGTTGATAGCTAATTCAACGTTATTTCCATTATTATTGTATGTATAATCAATAAATGTATCTAGGCTGACAGAAGGTAGATCCGTAGTTGCCTCACCCGTACCATCGACAAAACTCAAATTGAATCTACTATCACCTAAATTCATTTCCTCAGTCTCTATAATTACAGCAAAATATCTGATGATATCATCACAACTCACTGACAATACTGCACTGCCAATTTTGTTGACAGCAATATTGACATTGCCACTTGAGTTGATGTCAAAAATGCTAGGTGAATTTGAGGCATAAGATAGATTGTGTGAAATTCCATTTATAATCGGATTGACTAAAAATCCTCCCAATTCATTTGTAGTAACAGTTGAAGTCAAATTGAACAATTTTGTATATATTTCATCGTCAACAAGTTCAATTTCCACATCTCTATGAACGATATAATATGTATACGTGAAATCATTTGCATCCAAATCATATCCAATTTGTACTCTTATATAGAAATCAGGCAAAGTAGATGTTGGTAATGCGGTTTCTGGGCTGTCGTATAGTTGTACATTATATACATTGTTATTTCCACTGTCATCTGTTCCGTTAATATAGGTAAAATAAATATCTGTTGCGGCGGTGCTTTCAATATAGATTTTATCAGATACAATTTCTATACCATTATATAAGAATACTATCCTCAAGTAAGAATCAGGATTAGACAATGCACTTGAGCATGAATAGCTTAATTGAAGGTTGCCATCAGTGAAAGTCAAACTATTAAAATCTATTGCATCAGAATTCGTTGACATCAATTGATCGGTTGATGAGTATAGATATACTCTCATATTGTCGCCAGTATTGATGTCAAGCACTCCAGTATTGTACAAGTCTTGTAACATATTTGTGACATTAGAACTCAAAGTCCATGTGTGCCTATCCGTATTCTCAACTACGTGAATATTTCCATCTATTATGTTGACGAAAGCATCTGTGCCTCCAATTTCTTCTCCGTCAATGCTGAAAGCATTATAATCATAGTTTATCTGATCAGTCAAAATGTTGTAACTAACATTGATTGTAACACGTCTAGCATCGGATATGAAACTGTTCACCACTTCTGCCACCGGGTCCAAGGTCTGTGTTTGACTCCTATTGCCTAGACAGACATCCTGACCATCTCTAGTTAATGAAACAAATTCACACACGTAATCTAAATTGCCGTTTGCACCTTGAACTGTCACAACCAAATTATTATTTTCTATTCTAAAATCTGTGATATTTAGAGTCACATCTTCAGATGTCACGACTTGCTCGCCGTCTATCCAGCTCAAATTCACATATTTAGTTTCAAATTCTCCACTGTCATTTGCCACTTGAATAGAATATCTAAAGACAATATTGTTCTGCTCATCCTCTAAGATTGATTGTATATACTCGCTAGCAGATTGCTCGTAATCGTTTTGCAGTTGAAGCATGTATATTGATGTACCGACATTGACCGCACCTTCTCTTATTCTGACAGCATTTACGAACTGATCACCCTGAATATATCCAACCAACACATATTCGTTGTTCAACGCGTCGGTAAAAATCATACCTTCAACAACATCAATATCGTAAATTCCATCGGCTTCTCTTGGCGTGATGAATACACATGCATCATAACTACCATTAGTAATGTTGATAATATCATCAAATTCCAATTCTGGATAAACGGTGGTGAAAATCATCTCATTATTTCTGACATAATTTACTTCAAGATCATGCGTGCGGTTTTCATCAACAAAACTGAACGTCAAATCAATTGGAGTAACGGATACTCCAGCATATGCAAAATATGCCCCACCACTGTTATTTACGACCAAAATACCCAAGACTAAGCTTTCTGTCTCGCTAAGTTCAACAACGTTTTTAGCGACTATATTCCATGATTTAGTTTCTCCACTATTTATTGAAGTTGCGGTATAATCGAACGTATTTGCATAGTTGTATAAACCTGATTGAGTATTATAAATATAAAATTGTAGATAACTACCACTTCTCAATAACTTTATATTATAAGTAGCATCTGCATTGCTCTGCAAGAATGCGGCACCATTGGCACATTCAAAAGTGATTGTATTGCTCTCATAGATACAACTCATCGAATCAATAAGTACAGTACTGCTATTCACATATATATTTGATAGCGTATACATGAGTGAAAAGTCATTTAAACCATTTATATTTATAACATTTCTACTTGTGTCAACACTATAAGTATATGTGTTATTCAACTGTCCGAACCCAGATAACGTTACGCTACCCGAATTGAAAATGATATTTCTCTGCCCGTCATCTGAAACGAAATTGATATTGACGTCTGACCAATTGTCCGGATAAGTATTTTCGTCAAGGCTGAAATCTACCTCATTGAAACGGATCGTGGTAGGAACGCCATCTCTTATCATAGACAAGCCAAGATTGTTGTCATTCGCCCCCTGCACACCTGATTGACCTGAAAGCGTGATATAGTTGTTGTCTGCATAGAGGTTCAAGTTAATACCAGTCGAATTCATTGTGACGCTAGAGATATCTGAATTGACCACATTGATAGTAAGCGTAGTATTTACCATTCTAGATATGCGATCAAAATTTGAATCTGTCTGAACATACGAACTGTTCAAATAATCCTCTCGTTCTTGATATGTGGCAAAAACTGCAATTTTAAACTCATATGTGCCAGCTGTATCTGCTGAAAAGCTAAACTTCTGATTTTCATTATTATAACTTAAGAAAGGATAATTCGAATATGTAGAAGTATTAATTGGAACATAATCTGCTTCATTAGGGTCATCATAATACAATTCTACGATCTTGCCATCTTCTCTACTGATTGGGTCAAGTGAATGATCTGGTGTTGCTTTATAATTGAAATCAAAACTGACATCAACACCCAGTTGCAGTTCTTGTTGACCATTATGACTGGTTGATGAGCCATAATCGAGAGAAAGATACGTTACTTTTCTATCAACCCAAATAGTTAGATTGTTACTAGACTGCACCTGACTGCGTGCATCTCTACCTTGCAAAACGACTTGCCCGTAAGTAGAACCAGAAAAGTTCGTTTCAGAAACATCATTGACTTTATAGTAAATGTATTCGTTGCATTGAACAAGATAACGATTATTTTCTGCTTGCAAAGGGTTGCCATTTTGATCACACAGAGTGATCAAATCTGCTCCAACATTGTTGACAAAATAAATATAACAATCTTTTTGATTTACTTCATATTCCTCATCGTCTGAAAATCCATTCAAAACGAAAGAATACAATCTATCTTGATTCGAATCACTATAGACAATTGTCTGTTCATCTTCAATGAATTCAAGGCGATTTGGATATACATCTGGCGTTCTGAATCTTCCCATAAGTGCCATAATACCAAAAACAGCACCAACGAAAACTATGATGCTTGCCAAAACGATTGCAATAACTTTAAAAATTTTTTTTGTCATTTTCCCCTACCTAAACACTTTTGAATAGACAACAATTAATGCAAATGCAGTCATTTATGAAACTCATTAGTCTTATTATCTACAAAATATTACAAAATAATTATATATTTTTAAAACAATCATGTCAAATAAAACAAAAAGCAAAATAAATTAAAATTTATTTAAATTTCCCCAAAATAAAATATTGTAAAAAATGTTAATAAAATAAAAAATGATTAATTTTTTTTCAAAAAAACTAATAAATTAAATAAAAAAATGATATTTTTATAATTTTTTTTAATATTTTAACTATTTTTTAATGAATTATAAATATTTACAAAATTTTCTACACTAATTTGTTCTGGTCTAACAGATTCAGAATAACTATGTTTTTTCAAAACTGATATCAATTTATCTCTTTCAAATTTTGATTTCAGGTTATTAACGAGAATTTTCCTTCTCATTGAAAATGAAAGATGAATAAAATCCTTAAAGTCATCAAAATCATCAAATTCGTATTTGTGATGAGGCACCATCTTGCATAATGCACTGTCCACTTTAGGTTGTGGTGTAAAACATTCTTTTTTTACAATGCGCGGAATTGACACATCGAATATTGACTGCAAAATTACACTTGTGATTCCATATTCTTTTCCTCCATGCAAACTAGCAAATCTCAACGCCACTTCTTTTTGAACAAGAATAAGTATGCTGTCAAATTTTTCTATATGGTCAATCAGTTTAAAGACAATAGGCGTCGTGATATAATAAGGAATATTTGCAACAACTTTAGCTTTCCCAACAAATAAGTTTTCAATATCACACTCCATAAAATCAGAAAAATGAAATTCAATATTATTAAATTCTTCATTCAGTTTTTCAAGAGTGTCAATTAGAGATCTGTCAATTTCAAACGATATTACCTTTTTAGCCGAAAGTGCCAATTCTTTTGTTAGACTACCCGCTCCTGCTCCAATCTCAATCACTGTATCATCTTTTTCTACATTGCCATCTGCAACTATCGCTTTTAAAAGATTTTTATCAAAAATGAAATTTTGACCTAAATTTTTCTTGAAATTAAAATCCTCCATTTTATTCTCCTCTTGACAAAATATGATAATTGTGATAGATTAAATATATACAAAAGATTTATTGAAACACTCATGACAAAACGGCAGTTCGCCGTTTATTTTTATTACCATAATCAATACAAAAATCATATATAATTATATTTTTTTCAAAAAATTATTAAAATTTTATGAATTTTTATAGCAATTACATGTATTTTCATATAAATTTGAAAAATTTTAACATAAAATTAGATCTTTGTCAAATTATTATATCTTCATTTGAAAACACAACAGGATTTAAAATTTAGTTGACAAATAAATGAAATTATGTTATCTTAAATGCGAGAAACGTTATATAAGTTTGAGGAGTAACTAAAAAACGCCTTGCAGAGAAAATTGCCATAGGCTGAAAGCAATTTAGGAAAGTTTTTAGTGAAGGTAGCAAACAAGTTCGGATGAAGAAGAATAGTAGAACATCCGCGTAGCTGAAATGATACGTCAGTTCAAAAATGAGGAGCTTCCTGCTCGAAGTAAGGTGGTACCACGAATAAAATTCGTCCTTGCATTTTTGCAAGATTTTTTTATTTTAAGGAGATTTTATGTTAGACAAATCATATGAGCCACAGAACAAAGAAAATGCCATTTACAAAAAATGGGAAGAAAATTCCTGTTTTAAACCCGCTTCTGATTTGAATAAAGAATCAAATAAAGAGAATTTTACAATAATAATGCCTCCACCAAATATCACTGGGCAGCTTCATATCGGACATGCGTTGAACAATACAACGCAAGATTTTTTAATTAGATACAAACGAATGAAGGGATACAATACCCTATGGATACCCGGCACAGATCATGCGTCAATCGCTACCGAAGTAAAGATAATAGATGCCTTGAAAAAAGAAGGACTTTCAAAAGAAAAATTAGGTAGAGAAGAATTTTTGAAACGAGCATGGCAATGGAATGAAAAATACGGTGGTCGAATCAAACTACAGTTAAAATCACTCGGATGCAGTTGTGATTGGGATAGATGTGCATTTACTATGGACGACCAAAGACAAAAGTCTGTTCTTCACGTATTCAAGCAACTTTATGACGAGGGATACATTTATCGTGGCGAAAAATTAATAAACTGGTGCCCTACTTGTAAAACCGCACTATCAGATGCAGAAGTTGAACATGTGGACGAAAACTCTAATTTATGGTATATAAGATATCCTTATGCAGACAAAAGTGGACACTTAGTAGTCGCAACCACTCGTCCTGAAACAATTTTTGGCGATGTGTGCGTTGCTGTAAATCCAAATGACGAAAGATACAAAGATAAAATAGGAAAAGAGGTGACACTTCCTATTATAAATAAAAAAATACCAATCATTTCAGATGATTATGTTGAAAAAGATTTTGGTACAGGTGTAGTTAAAATCACTCCTGCACATGATTTTAACGACTATGAGGTAGGAAAAAGACATGGCTTTGAACCAATCAAGATCATGAACTTGGACGGTACAATGAATGAATGTTGTGCTAAATATGCAAATCTAGATAGGTACCAATGCAGAAAAGAATTGATTGAGGATTTGAAATCACTAGATTTGATAGAAAAAATCGAGCCATACGTCCTTCCAAAAGCAACTTGCTATAGATGTCATAATGCAGTTGAACCAATGATGAGCAAACAATGGTTTATGGACATGCAAGAAATGGCAAAATTAGGTCTAGACGCAGTTGATAACAATGAACTTGAAATCGTTCCAAATCGTGTGCAAAAAATTTATAGAAACTGGCTAGAAAACATCAAAGATTGGTGCATCTCAAGGCAATTGTGGTGGGGTCATAGAATTCCTGCGTTCTATTGCAAAGATTGTGGCAATACAATGGTTGAATTGAAAAAACCTGAAACTTGTACTAAATGCGGGAGTTCAAATATCGAACAAGATCCTGATGTCTTAGACACATGGTTTAGTTCTGCATTATGGCCTTTTTCAACACTAGGTTATCCTGATGATACAAAAGATTTGAAGACTTTCTTCCCTACTTCAATATTGGTCACAGCGCAAGATATAATCTTCTTCTGGGTAGCAAGAATGGTAATGTTGTCAAAAAAAATCATGGGCAAAACACCATTTAGCAAAGTATTGATCAATGGTATAGTTCGAGACGATGAGGGAAAAAAGATGAGCAAATCATCTAATAACGGGGTTGATCCTATTGAGATAATCGAAAAATATGGAGCGGATTCATTACGACTTTCATTGATGTTCGGAAATGGTACAGGAAATGATTTTAGATTCAGCGAAGAAAAAATATTGGAAGATAGAAAGTTTATCAATAAAGTTTTCAATTCTGGCAAATTTTTAGAACTAGTATTGAGTCAAACATATGAAACAAAACTTGATGTTACAAAATTAAACATTTTCGATAAATGGATATATACAAAATTATCTGAAGCTATAGAAGAAATAAATAAATTCATTGACAGTTTAGACGTCTGTCAAGCAGTGAACAAAATGTATTCATTCGTGTGGGATGAGTTTTGTAATTATTATTTGGAATTTTTAAAACCATATGTGTACAGCGACGATCAAAATACTAGAGCTAATGCATGTGCAATCTTAAAAGATGTCTACTTAAATATTTTGAAACTATTACATCCTATTATACCATTTATTACAGAAGACATTTATTCTAATTTCACTCATCAATTTTTGATAAATCAAAACTATGCCACATCAATCGGAACATTTGAAAAAGAATCTAAAGATGTTGAAAAGATTATATCCTTAATTCAAAAGATTCGAGAAGTAAGACTCAGTTATAATGTCGCACCTTCAAAACGTATAACACTAGTTGTTGACAAAAGTAACATATCAAAAGATAGTTTAAATATTGTCAACGAATCAAAACTGGTTTTATCAAAAATGACCAATATCGAAAAGATCGATTTATTAGACAATATTGATGATGATTCAATAAAATTTGTATCCGAACTAGGTGAATTTTATTTCTACAAAAATGAAGTGGTTGACACCGAAAAAGAACGTGAAAAAATCAATAAAGATATTGAAAAAATTATTGCAGAAATTAAAATATTAGAAAGTAGAATTTTAAATCCAAATTTTGTATCTCGTGCACCACAACAATTGGTAGAAAAAGAAAAATCAAGATATGAATATTTATTAAATAGTAAAAATTCACTTGAAGAAAAATTAAAAAATTTAAAATAAAAAATAAAAATGTGTGAAATTTCACACATTTTTTTGATTTTTTTGTTATTTTTATTTTTTTCTATTATTTTTTTGTTTATATTAATTATTTTTTGTTTTTTTAATGAGGAATTTCAGGTTCGATTTTTTCTTTATCTTGAACGACTACACACTCAGTGGTGAGCAGAGTCGACGCAACACTTCCTGCACTTTCCAATGCCGTTCGAGTGACTTTTAATGGATCAATTATACCCTTTTCAAACATATCGCAATATACGTCATTCAAAGCATCATATCCATAATTAATATTTTCATTATCAAGGATTTCTTTTACAACGACGCCATCGTCAACACCTGCATTTTTTGATATCTGTCTAATCGGAGCCTCAAGACTTTTTGACACAATCATCGCTCCCAATTTTTCATCTCCGTTCAAGTTTTCGATGAATTTGTTTAATTCTTTTTGTGCACGCAATAATGCTACACCTCCGCCTATCACAATACCTTCATCAATAGCTGCCATTGTTGCGTTCAACGCGTCTTCCATTCTTAACTTTTTTTCGCGCATTTCAATTTCTGTAAATGCTCCAACTTTAATCAAAGCTATACCACCATTCAATTGTGCTAGTCTACCATTAATGACTGTTATATCAAATTCCTTTTTCGCCTCTTTCAAATCCTCTCTCAATTCTTTTACTCGATTTGCGATTTTCTCTTTATCTCCTTTAGCACCAATTATTGTCGTATAATCTTTGTCCGCTTTTACTTTTTCGCAATGCCCTAAATCTTCTAGCGTCACATCTTGAAGATTATTATATATATCTCCTGTTATGTATTTTGCACCAACTGTCAACGCTAAGTCATCTAGCACCTTTTTTCGCCTATCTCCAAAATATGGCGTTTTAATGGCAAGACAATTAAATGTCTTTCGCATGTTGTTGATGACTATAGTTGTCAGTGCATCTCCTTCTACATCTTCAGCAATAATAAATAAGCTACCACCAACTTTGGCAACCTTTTCAATTACTGGCAAAATCTCTTGTATATTAGAGATTTTTCTATCTGTTATCAATATGTATGGATTGTCCAACTCTGCAATTAGTTTTGTTTGATCTTGGCACATATATGAGCTTATATATCCCCTATTTATGCGCGTACCTTCAACTACATTCATTGATGTAATTAAATTGTTGCCTTCTTCAATGGTGATCACTCCGTCTAGCCCAACTTCTTCAAATGCCTTTGCAATCAATTCGCCCGTACTTTCACTCCCCGAAGATATAGTTGCAACTTGTTTTATCGCATCATTATCTTTGACTGGTCTACTATGTTTTTTTATTTCGTTTACTGTGAAATCGACCGCTTTTTTTATGCCTGTTCTCAACAAAATTGGATTAGCTCCAGATGTAAAACACTTTAATCCTTCTTTGAAAATATTTTCTACCAAAACGGCAGAAGTCGTAGTCCCATCACCTGCAACATCATTGGTCCGTACGCACGCGCCTTTGACAATTTTTGCTCCCATGTCCTCAATTTCGTCTGGCAACACGATTTCTTTAGCAATCGTAACGCCGTCGTTAGTTATTAATGGTTCCATATAAACATGGTCAACAACAACATTTCTTCCTTTTGGCCCGAGAGTTATTTTTACTGCACCTGCCAATGTCTCTACTCCCTTTAGCAATTTATTACGTGCTTCATCTCCAAATTTGACAATTTTTTCTATCATATTTCCACTCCTATAATATCGATTTCACGCATCACAATATGTGTTTTCCCTTCAATTTTTAGTTCTACACCTGCATATTTGTTGAAGACGACCTTGTCCCCAACCTGCACTTGCATCTCTTTTTTGTTTCCATCAAAATCAGTCCCGTCACCAACTGCGACAACTCTACCTTTCTCTGGTCTTTCTTGTGAGGTTGACGGCAACACAATGCCAGATTTTGTCACATTCTCTTCACTCTCTGGCAAAATAATCACTCTATCATATAATGGTTTTATATTCATTTTTCCTCCTTGCTCAATTATACGCGCACATGTCAATATTTTTTCGCGTAACTGACACTTTTCATAAAATTTGATATTTAATAATAAAATAAGTATGCAATCTTACAATTTTGATTATAACCAATATAGAAAAAAGATAAACACACCAAAAAAATCAAGTCTAAGCATATTGTGCTTTTTAATACTGATATGTTTGGGACTGGCAATGTTTTTATATCCAAATACAATAAAAAAAGATGAATATTATTTCGTTGAAATCAATTCGTTTCTAACCTACAATGAAGCGAGCAATCTGGCAAATAATATAAGCGCAATGAATGGTGCTGGATATGTTTACTATGATGGAAAATATCGAGTGTTTGCTGCATTCTACCCAACAAAAGAAGATGCTGAAAAGGTATGTGAAAATTTGATATCAAATTATCCAACCTGTTCAGTATATACCTTAAAGTGTGACAGATTTTACAAATTAAACACTCTTACAGATAATCAAAATAAAAGCATTGAAGACTTACTAAAAGCCAATGTAAATCTAATGAATGAAGTATATAAATGCATTATAAATTTTGACACAAATGAAATTAATATAAATAGATTGTTTTTAAACTTGGAAAGTATACGATCTGATTATAAAAGGTATAGTGATGCTTTTTTTAACCAATTCAACACGAACACAAAATACAACAAAGCAAAAAAGTATGTTGCAAAAATTGTAGAGTTCACTGATTATTTTGAACAGCTTAAAGAGGAAGAAAACGAGCAAACTATTTCTCAAAAATTAAAATATAAACTTGTAAAAATGGTCATAGACCATTCATCATTATTAGATTCATTTTAATCTTTGTTGTTTAAAAATTTAAAATAATGCTTTATAAATATTGCTTTAATTTCAAAAATTTAATCTTTTTTTGTGAAATTTTCATTATTTTTGATATCTAAATCGGTATTTTCAATATTTTTTTGTTGATTTTTCAATTTTTTCTTTTCTTTAACCATTTCAATGATTTGCCAGATAGCTAAACCAATTAAAAAAATTGCAAACAATTTTTTTAATACCGAATTTGACATATGATTGGCAAGCAGTGCCCCGCCCAAGCTAAATATGCAACCCACCAATGCTAGTAACCATGTTTGTTTGTATGCGACCAAATGATTTTTCATATGAATAATTAGAGCAATGATCGACATCGGCAAGAAGGCTATCAAATTCACTCCCTGTGCACTCAATTGGGCGTATGACAAAAAGATAGTGAGAATAGGTATTGTGAGTGTTCCGCCACCCATTCCCATACCTCCTATTATTCCACCTAAAATTCCTGCAACAATTTCCCAAAATATCATAAAGTCACCATATCAACATTCCCACGCCACCTAAGAGCATAAAAAATATGAAAATTCCTTTTATCACATTATTTTTAATTTTGTTCAATAAAAATGCACCTATCACGCCGCCTACGATTATGCCCACTATTACCGGCCAACCTTCAGCAAAATCAATTGAGTGATAACAAATATAGACAATCGTGCTAACCAAACTGATTGGTAAAATCACAAACAGTGCAGTTGCCTGTGCTTTTTTTTGCTCCAAACCAAACATTTTATTGAGCAGTGGAACGACGACCATGCCCCCTCCACCGCCAAAAAATCCATTGATTACCCCAATTAGCGCACCAAAAATGATTATGTAGACTTTCTTGACCTTTTTCATATATTTATATTGTTCTTTTTGCTTAAATTTATTTGCTAAATTTTCAAATTTATATTATAATAAATTAGTTTATAGCAATAATTATTAAAGAGGTCAGAATGAAAACTAGAAGAAAATTATTAAAGAATATTATTTGTTACATTACGGCATTGGCATTTATCCTTTTTGCTAATATTGGATTATTAGAATTAATCGACTTTGAATCAATTGCTTATGCTGTAAATAATAATGTGCAAAACGAAATCAGCATCACGAATCAAAACTTCAACAGCAGTCCAGACAGTTCATATCCATTCGATCCTACAGGTTTTACGCCAAGCTCAGATACGGAAACTGCTGGAGTTAGCGCTGGTGTAATAAACGTAGACGATGAGGCTTATTCAAAATATAAAACTGAGGAATCCTTCCGTGACAATTACGTACTGATGATTGATAGCACTGTCGCTAATGAGGATGAAAGTTCAGAAACTGATATTACTCACAATGCCAACTTCGGATTCACAACCAACGATGCTATCACATTGGAAGCTGGATCCAACTATTCAATATCTGTTGATGTATATACATCCAACAATAGCGGAATAGGGACATTGTATCTATTCAACTCTGAAGACAATTCTATATATTCATCTATTTCAAATATCAATTCTTTAAATCATTATACTACCTATACATTCTTCATTACTACTAATGATATTGCGGATGTGGAAGTCAAATTAGGAATGTATTTACGCGGATCCGGGGTCGTTTTGTTTGACAACATTTCAGCTTTTGAATTAAATTCATTGACTTTAAATAGAAATATAGAAAATCTCAACAATTCATCATCGTTATCCAACACATATGTTTATATTGATGAGCGTGATAATCTAATTGATGAAATAGCAATTGACAACAACACATTCACTATATCAAATTTTGAAACTGGCAAAAATTCACCTGAATACACCACCGCAGGCGTTGTACAAAACTCTAGCGATCCAGAAGCAAATGACGGAAAGACAAATACTGCATTCAAAATTACAAATAATCAAGCAACATACGTAGAGTATTCTACAGCGGACGATTTCTTAGAGTTTGAACAAAATTCTATTTACAAAGTCAGCATATATGTCAAAACGATTGATATAGATGGCAATGCCAATTTGCAACTATTAGAAACCAATCTTGACAACGATGATTCTGACAGTGAGGACGAAGATCCAATCTTGACAATCAGTTCAGACACGGGAGAAGATGATAATATCATAAATGATTATCAAGAATATGCCTTTTATATTCGTTCTAATCCGATTAGATCATCTACATTCAAACTTGTTGTTGGTTTGGGTGACTCTGAAAATGCAACCACTGGAAATCTATATGTAGGATCAATAATTGTTACAAAAATAAACTATTCGATTTATGATGGTATATCAACAGGCACATATGCTGAAAAAATTGATTTAGCCGAAAATTATGCTTGGTCAAGCAATGATTTATATATTGATAATGGGAATTTCAATGAAATAGAAATATCAGATTATTCAAATCCATATCCTGCCACCCCATCATCGTGGAGCAGAGACGAATCGGGTGAACATGATCAATTCTATGGAGTTGTCAACACTGCTGACAGTGAATTCAGTAAACTGGACTCATCTAAATTCTCTAATTTGCGCAATCCAGGCAATCCTTATGGTGGAAACGGCAGTAATAATGTTTTAATGATGTATAATTCAACTGCAGATATCCAAAGTTATACTAGCAGTGCAAAAACTGGTTTGACTGCAAGATCTTATTATAAATTTATACTTCAAGTGCAAACTCAATTTACCCCTGCTGAAATTCAGTTGGTAAGCACGATCAATGAAAATGAAGTAGTCCTATCTTCAATTATCGTTGATACAAACTTCAGTTGGGAAACCGTTACAATGTATTTATATACAGGTTATCAATCAATTGATGTATCAGTAAAGGTCATTTTAGATACCAATAGTTATGGTTATGTCTATATTGACAATGTAACATACAATTACCCTATTCAGCCTACAGAAACTGAATATAATAATGCTACTAATTCAACCTATTTAATTAAAACAGATTTGTCAAATTTGTTTAGTTCAAATGACTCATCCTTGCCTTCATACTTTGTTGGAACAAGTGAAAATGAAAATGTCACAACACGAGTGGTTGATTTAAATAACCCTAGCAGTTATAACGATATTGTATTGGATAATACAAATTTCACAAGTCTAAATTCTGTTAATAAAAATGTTTTAGTCATTCGTTCTCCTCACACTGATTCATATTATACATTAACTTCTGCTCTTGGATATACACTTACAAGTGGAAGTCATTATAAAATAAGCGTGTCTGTTTATACTCAAAATCTTCAAATTTTATCGGACAGTGTGGATCATGACTTGGTTGGAGCCAGCGTAAAACTATCAAGCTTTGATGAAACATTTACACAAATTGTTTCTGACGGCAGATGGACAACCTACACTTTCTATATTTCACCTAATACTGATACCACTGCTTATATAGAATTATCATTGGGAAGCTCCTCTGCAGCAGTGACAGGCACAGTATTCTTTGGCAATATCGATTTTGTTGAATTCGATGAAGATGATTTGACAGAATACAACAATGCAAGAGAAAATTCTTATACCAAGATTTTGACTCAAACGACAACAGAAGAAACTACAGATAGTGAAGAAGAAACTGATGACGACGGAAACAATATTGATATAAATACAATCCTATATTATGTTTCAAGTATATTGTTTGCATTAGCAATAATCATTGCAATTATTGGCGTAATGGTTAGAAAAATTAAATGGAAAAAGCCAGTTAAAAAATCAAAAACTGCATATGATAGAAATCGCACAGTTTCAAAACAATTGTATCAACGTAAAGCGACAACAATGCGTGAAGCTAAATTGAGAGAATTGAATAAAGAGCTTGAAGCAATGCATGCAGAACGCAGTCAATATGAAGACGAATACAAATCTGATCTATCAAAATTGAGAGATTTAAAGATCAAACGTGCTGATCAGTCTGAAATAAATAAATTGCAAAAAGAAATGAAGAAAAAACAGAAATTATCTTCAACCATTGGTCTATCTATCAGCAAGTTAGAGTCTGAAATAGAGTTTACAAAAACTGAGCAATATTTAAACAATTTGATGAAGAAGTTAGAACGTGAACAACAAGAAGCATTAAAGAATTCGGACAACGTTGATGAAGAAGATTCTCAATCAGACAGTGATGATAAGAAATAAATTGAATAATAAAAATACGGCGCTATAAGCCGTATTTTTTTTATCAAATGAAAAATCACATACAATAAAATAGCATTAGCAATTTAATTTTTTAATACGTTAATTTTTATATATTTTTATCAATTGTCCGATATATAATTTATTTTCTTGCAAATTATTGTCAGTTTTCAACTTTTCTACTGATAAATTATATTTTGAAGCAATTTTAGATAGTGTTTCCATTGGTTTTACAAAATGTGATAGATAATCATTTACTTTAATCTTCACCCATTCACCAACATATAAAGGTATATTTTCATTATTTCTCACTATGTTATTTTTGTTTGTATTAAATTTTGTGCACAAAACGTTGATTGTCTCATTTTGTTTGATTCTATATAAAAATTCCTTTGCCAAAACAATATTCATATATAAATATATTCAAAAAAATTTTTTTATGTACTCTTATTTTCCTTGTAAATAATTTTATCTATAAATTTGTTCAAATATAGCATGAAATTTTAACAGGTATATATTTTCATCATTTTTTATATATTTATATAGGAAATAAATATGAAATCAATGTTTAAAGCAGTTGCTATAGTTACAGTATTTTCAGTAATAACTCGTATGCTAGGATTCTTTTTTAGAATTTTTTTGACACGAAAGTTGGGAGCCGAAGGCATAGGATTATTCCAAATGGCAACATCTGTGTTGGGTATTTTTATGACCTTAATATCTAGTGGACTACCTCTAACCACTGCAAAATTAGTATCAAAATATGAAACCAGAGCGGAACTAAAAAATAGAAACAAAGTGGTCAGTTCCGCGCTCATTATAGCACTCGTAATTGCTGTTGTGTCATCACTGGTTGTATATTTGTTAAAATCCGTATGGGGAATCATTTTAACTGACAGTCGTGCAGTGGAATTATTGATTATTTTGCTACCTTCAATAATTTTTAGTGCAATTTATGCCGTTTTCCGTGGAGCTATGTGGGGTCAAAATGATTATTTCAATTGCGGATTGACTGAATTAATTGAGCAAATCATCCGTTTTGCTCTTACATTTATCATGCTATTTACTGTCACTGATTATTTTGTTGCAACAAAATACTCTGCAATAGCTTTCAATCTGACATGCCTACTCTCTGCCCTAATCACAGTATTTATATATTTTAGACGTGGTAAACTTAATTTCAAAAGAGGCGAATACAAAAATGTATTAAAAAGTGCTCTGCCAATAACCGGAGTTCGACTTGCCAATTCACTTGTACAACCCCTGACCACCCTTATCATACCAAATATGCTCATTTTGTCTGGATATTCTACCAGTGAAGCAGTATCAAGTTTTGGTGTAATTATGGGAATGACTTTCCCTATGCTTTTTGTGCCTATGGCATTGATAGGCAGCATCAGCATGGTTTTGATACCATCCATTAGTTCAATGATGACAAAAAATCAGTATGAATCAATACAAAATAACGTCACAAAATCCTTGGACGTATCCATATTTATAAGCATGATATTTATACCATTATATCTGTCGGTTGGTGATCTTATAGGTATAATTTTATACGACAATACTCTATCTGGGATTTTATTGCAACTGTCTGCAGTATGCGTCCTCCCTATCACACTGTGTAATCTAACTGGAAGTATATTGAACGCTCTGAATATGGAATTAAAATCATTTTTGAATTACATATTTGGTTCAATTGTGCTATTTGTCAGTCTCATCATATTTACCCCACTTGTTGGAATAAACTCAATTATAATTGCTTTCTTCCTCTCAATGTTGATGATTACAATGTTGAATATTAGAATGATCAAAAAAGTGGTTCCAAATTTAAAATTTAATTTGTTTAATTTGATCTTGAAGTATGCTCTGATCATAATCCCTACCAGTTTTTTAGGTCATTTTGTATCAAACATCTGCTTGCATGTTTTCAATTATTTCTTGTCTGCCTGCATTGGTGGCGGAATAAGTGTTGTGGCAACATTGATTTTAAGCAAAATGTTTAATTTGTATGATATTTCAAAATTAATCAATTTAATTAAGAAAAGACACAAAAATACAACGTAGCAATTATAATAAATTTTTACTAATCAAATACTAAAAACGATAATTGTTGTTATAAATTAAATTCAGAATAAATTTGTTTTCAATGAACATACTTATAGTATGTTCGTAATTTTTATAAGAGTTTTAATAATATATATAACCGTTTTAGTGTTCTTAAGATTGATGGGAAAACGTCAAATAGGCGAAATGCAACCATATGAAGTTGTTATAACGTTGATTATTGCTGATTTGGCTACTCTACCTATGAGTGATACGAATATACCTTTAATCAACGGTATATTGCCACTAGCAATTTTAGTCCTAATTCACTTTTCCATTACTATTTTGACACGCAAAAATATAAAGATACGAAGATTCATGAGCGGTCGACCCGTAATTGTAATCAGTCCAAGAGGTATTGAATACAAAGCATTAAAAGATCTAAATATGAACATTGATGACCTACTTGAATCAATTAGGCAAGCAAATTATTATAGTTTTGACCAAATATTATATGCAATAATTGAAACGAATGGAAAGATGAGTGTCATACCGACAAGCGATAATAGTCCTGCTACAGCGCAAGATGTGAACGCCAATAACCCACCTGCCAGACTTCCACATGTGATAATTTCTGATGGCAAACTAATAAAAGAGGAAATGGAACAAATCAAAATTGATGAAGACAAGCTAAATAAAATATTAGATTATTTAAAAATTAAAACTATAAAAGAACTAATAATCCTGTCAATTGATAGCGAAGGAAAAACTTATTATCAAAAAAAGGGAGACAATTTCAAATTAATTAATAATATAAACGAGGAATTACAACAATGAAAGTATGGATACCAATTTTAATTTTATTTTTAGCCGTTACAGGAGTGTGTATTTGGGATGGGATAAATACACAAAAGATTTTTAACAAACTAGAAAATGACAGTGAAAGAATATATGAAACTCTATTAGTTACAGATATAACTGATTCTGATATACAAAATGAAATACTCGAACTAAATGATTATTGGACAGAAAAAATGGATATATTGTGTATATCCATATCTCGAAAAGATTTACAGCCAGTGTCTGACTATCTACAATATTTGTGTGCATCAATAATAAATGAAAGTCAAGAAGATGCAATAACATATTCTCGCCTGTTGAACTATAATATTGTGGGTCTAAATCAGACTACTGGGATAAATATTCTTAATTTGTTATAAAGAAAGTATGATAAAATTATAATAATGTCAAAAAAGTGACAGTACAAACAATGATCATTATGATTAAAACAAAGATAAGCGTTGCCACGTCATTGATAGATGACGAAAAATTGAAAATACTTGCCTTAGGAATGCCATTTTCTTTGATATTAGTCAATATTTTATTTGTAGCAAGATTGACTTTTGCTATTTCGTTTTTATAAGATTTACCGCTTTTGATACTCTTTGCACGAAAAATCTTTATCATGATTTTTTGTCTTGACTTTATCTCTTCAATATTTGAATCATATTTCAAATCCATAAAATGATAATATTGTTTTAATTCTTTATCCATAACCCCTACTTTTTCAACATCTTCTTTAAATACATGCCAGTATAACTTTCTTTCACATTTGCCACTTGTTCAGGTGTGCCAGTGGCAACGACTTTACCGCCACCTTCTCCTCCTTCCGGTCCCATATCGATGATATAGTCAGCAGTTTTGACAATATCAAGATTGTGTTCAATGACTACCACCGTATTGCCATTGCCTACCAATCTTTGAAGAATGTCTACCAAACGTTTCACATCGTATGAATGCAAACCAGTTGTTGGCTCGTCTAAAATATAAACTGTATTTCCTGTATCTCGCC
Source organism: uncultured Clostridia bacterium (assembly GCA_946491735.1). Classification (GTDB taxonomy): domain Bacteria; phylum Bacillota; class Clostridia; order Christensenellales; family UBA1242; genus Onthoplasma. The sequence continues at coordinate 36,474 of CAMLYK010000003.1, forward strand.
TTGTCAATTCGGTCGCCAACTTCAATCTTTGAGCCTCACCTCCAGAAAGTGTGGTAGCGCTCTGACCTAGTTTAATATATCCTAACCCAACATCAACCAATGTCTGCAATTTACTCTTAATTTGAGGAAGTGCGTCAAAGAAATTATACGCCTCGTCAATTGTCATTTCAAGCACATCATAAATTGATTTGCCTTTATATTTAACATCTAGAACCTCCCTAGAATATCTTTTCCCTCCGCAAACTTCACATGGAACAAAGACATCAGGCATAAAGTACATTCTAAGCCTTTTTACACCATCACCAGAACATGCCTCACATCTGCCGCCTTCAACATTAAAGCTAAATTTGCCAAGATCAAAGCCCTTTTCTTTTGCTTGTGGAGTGGATGCAAACAACTCTCTTATCTTTGTAAACACGCCAGAATATGTCGCTGGATTGCTTCTAGGAGTCCTTCCTATAGGAGTCTGATCGATTTGTATTACCTTATCAATGTCTTCAATGCCTAAAATATACATTAAATTGCTTTCTTTGTCCCGTCTATTGAGTTTGTTAAATATTGCACGATAAAAGATATCATTTACCAAAGTGGATTTCCCACTACCGCTGACACCTGTAATACAAGTCAAAACTCCGCGTGGAATTGCGACATCTAAGTCTTCAATATTGTGTTCTCTACACCCAAGCAAGCGTATAAACCCTTTATTTGTCTCTCTTCTAAACTTAGGTACTTCAATTTTTAATTCGCCTGATAAAAATTTTCCGGTGACAGACCTTGGATTATTCATAAGATCTTGCACACTGCCATATGCGACAACCTCTCCACCGTGTGTACCCGCATATGGACCAATATCCACAATATAATCAGCCTCTCTAATTGTGTCTTCATCATGTTCTACAACTATCAGAGTATTTCCCAAATCTCGCAAGTTCTTTAGCGTATCTATCAATCTATCGTTATCTCTTTGATGAAGTCCAATACTTGGTTCATCCAAAATATACAACACACCACTGAGCCCGCTTCCTATCTGTGTTGCCAATCTAATGCGCTGTGATTCTCCACCTGACAACGTTCCTGCACGCCTAGAAAGAGTCAGATAAGTAAGTCCAACATTGATCAAAAATGAAAGTCTAGAACTTATTTCTTTCAAGATACTTTCGGCAATTAATTGATCTGTTTTGCTCAATTTTAATGAACTGATGAAAGTATATAATTTTGTGATTGACATATCACACAATTCTGCAATATTTTTTTCATTAATTTTTATAGACAAGGCACTAGGATTAAGACGTTTCCCAAGACATTCAGGACAGGTATCTTCACTCATCAGTTTATATATTTCTTCTTTGACATATTCGCTCTGTGATTCTTGAAATCTACGCAACAAATCTGGAATAATTCCCATAAATAGTGCATCTTTTTGTACACAATATTGATGCAAATTAGGTGCAATCAATTCTTTATCTCCAGATTCACCATTGATTAAAACATTTCTTGCTTCTTTTGGGATCTTGTAATACGGCATATCAAGCGTAAAATTATATTTTTTGCCAAGTTTTTGTAATGCTCGTTTTGTCATGCCAGTTGTATCAATATTAAAGCCCATTACTGCCAATGCGCCCTCATTGATTGATAATCTATCATTTTTCACAATAGAATTTTCTCCAATTTTGATCACATAACCCAATCCGCCGCATTTTGGACAGGCACCAGCATGATTATTGAAACTAAATAAAGTTGGCTCAATATCCGGAATTGAAATACCACAATCAATACAACTGTATTTTACGCTGTATAATTTATCTTCCCCATTATCATTCACAATGACCAATCCATCAGACATCTGCAAACACTTCTCTACTGACTCAGTCAATCGTGAAATAATTCCATCCTTTTTCACCAATCTATCTACAATTACATAGATATCATGACGTTTGTTTTTATCTAAAACTATTGCATCGTCTAAAGAATATGCCACTTTGTCTACCATTACACGAACAAACCCATCCTTTCTAAGTCCATCTAATGTCTTTTCGTGACTACCTTTTTGTGTACGAATAATCGGAGCCATTATAAGTAATTTGTTTCCATCTTCAGTTTCCATAATTTTGTCAACTATCTGGTCAATAGTTTGCACAGTAATTGGCTTTCCGCAATTTGGACAATAAGGCTTACCAATGCGTGCAAACAACAAACGTAAATAATCATAAATTTCCGTGATCGTCCCAACAGTTGATCGCGGATTGTTATTTGTACTTTTTTGATCGATAGAAATTGCAGGGCTCAAACCATCAATGCTCTCTACATCTGGCTTGTTCATCTGACCTAAAAATTGTCTAGCATAACTAGACAGACTCTCCATATATCTCCTTTGCCCTTCTGCAAATATTGTGTCAAAAGCAAGCGTAGACTTACCACATCCACTCACACCAGAAAAAACAACTAATTTATTCTTAGGTATGGTCACATCTACATTCTTTAAGTTATTCTCTTTCGCACCTTTAACAACAATATTTTCTAACATATAATCCTCTGTCAATTATCACATTTTATTATATCATATTATTAGTAATTTTTCAAGTATTAAACCAAGATTATGATATAGATAACTTTATCAATTTATAAATAAAAGACAAATTGTTAAAAAAAATAAATTAGCAAGAAAAAAAGCGACAAAGTCGCTTAATCTTTTCTAGGTATTGTAATGATCAACAATAGAGCTAAAACTCCCACACCAACGGCAACATACATTCCCACTTGATTGAAATAACCATTGCCAATATTGTATAATGAATTGATACTGATTGAAACATTGTCATCATCGTCAAAGTTGTCATTTTCGCTTAGTAAAACATCATTGCCACTAAGTTTGTAGTAATACTTGGTAATAGTACCCGTAATATCTTCATACGTACAGGTTCCATCCCAATTAAAGTTATATTTAGTTTCGACCGTCACATTCGCAACCTCCATTGAAGAAACATATTCGCCGAAAGGAAGAATAAAACATGGATAGCCATAACACAATACGACAAATGCTACGCACAATATCAATAATATTTTCCTTAACATAATTAACCTACCTTTTTAATTATACACTTTCATTATATAATATAATCCCTAACTTGTCAAGATTTATAATAAAAATATGAATATTGTAAATATTTATATAAATCACAGTTTAAAAAGCCAATGCTTGACAAAAATAATTATAATTATAAAATATTAATAAGGAGAAAAAATGAAGAAAAGAGATCAAATAGAAAATGAATACAAGTGGGATTTATCAAGTTATATTTCAAATTCACAAGAAATCGATGAAATTTTCAAAAAAATTGAGGATTTAACGAAAATTTTACCAAAATACAAAGGGAAATTGCAAAATCCAGACATTTTATATGAAAGACTGACAAAATATAAAGATGATTTTATATCAATAAGCAAATTGGCTCACTATATATCACACATGTTAAATGTGGATTCATCAAACACTGATATAATTGTATTAGAACAAAAATTTTCGAATCTCTATACAAAATTGAGTGAGGCAAATGCTTATTTTGTACCACAACTGTACGAATTATCGAATGAATATCTTGATTCATTATTAAAGGACAAGAGATTCCAAAATTTTGACAATCTAATAAACGAAATAATAAAATTAAAACCTCACAAAATTGACGAAAGTACCAATGAATTATTGTCTAAAATGGGCACTTTTTTAGGAAATAATGAAAATCTCCATAGTATAATTGTAGATTCAGAATTGAAATTTAATGATGTGCTTGACAGTAAAGGAAAAGTGAAAAAATTAGATAATTCAAACTATCCAATATATCTAAGAAGCAAAGATCCGGAACTTAGAAAAAATGCTTTTGATTCAAAAATGACCGCTTTTTATCAATTCAATAAAACTTTTGCAGAATTGTATATAAAAGATATCGAATATGATAAATTTTTATCAAATTTAACTAATTATTCCAATCTTTTAGAAAGCGTTTTGTTAGAAGATGACATACCTAAATCTGTATTTGATAATATAATAAAATTTACTGAAAAATACATTCCTTTACTGCAAGATTATTGCAAAACAAGAGCAAAGATATCTAAAAATAAAAAATTTGCATACTATGATTTGTTTGAAGATGACAAATCAAATTCAAAAATTTCTTTAGATCAAGCAAAAGAAATAATAAAAAAAGCACTTGCACCACTTGGACAAGATTATTTAAACAATCTAGATAGAAAATTACATGATAAATCAATTGATTATTTCCCTAACGAAAACAAAAATTCTGGAGCATATTGTTCACATTGCTACGGTGCAAATACTGTTGTTTTGACCAATTACATGTATGACTACAATTCAGTTTCTACTCTATGTCACGAATTGGGACATTGCATTAATGCAGAATATTTTTTGAATAGTCAGCCATATGAAAAAGCGGACATTACGATTTTTGCTGCTGAAATTGCCAGCACAACAAATGAAATTTTATTAAATCAATATATGTTGAAAAATTCAAATGAAAGAGATAAAAAATATTTTCTTCGCCATTTCCTTGATAATGTGAGAAGTACAATATTTAGGCAAATTATTTTTACCGAATTTGAATTATTTGCTCACAATAATATAGAAAAAGATATTCCAACAACTTACTTGGATTTGAATAAATGTTATTTGGATTTAAACAAAAAATTCTATGGAAAATCCCTTATCATTCCTGAAAAACTACAATATGAATGGATGTGTGTACCGCATTTTTATTCGCCATACTATGTTTTCACATATGCAACAGGTTTAGTTTGTGCTATCGCCATAGCAGATAAAATACTTTCTGATAAAGAATTTTACAAATCATATATATATTTCTTAAAAAATGGTACAAACAAGCCCGCAGTTGAAATTTTAAAGGAAATAGGTATCGATTTAACCACAGAGCAACCATATGAAACTGCATTTAATTTTATAAAAAGGCAATTAAATAGTTATAAATCACTTTATAAATAATTTATAAAAGATTGCAAAAGATAAATATAAATGTTATAATAAAGGATAATATGCTAGATAAAAAATCAATATCAGTTTTAAAAGCGATGAATAAATTGGCATTAGGTAGTGCATACAAAGTAGTCACTACCGATGAAATAATGGCAATTTTGTCGCAAAAATCACAATATGACAATGACAGTTTGAAAGAGATAATTGGTTTTTTAGAAAAACAGGAATATATTAATATCAAATTTAGTGAAGACAATACTTACTGTTATTCTATTTTGCCAAAAGGAAGCATCTGCATAGAGCAAGCTGATTCGAATTCAAAATCTCATAAGAGTAAGAACATCAAATTCCTGCCCTATCTATATGTATCTCTAGCGTCATTTATCGGTACAATACTTGCTCTGGTGATATTCTTTGCCTTTGTACCATAAAAATTTATTTTAATAGGACTATTTATGTTAACGTTTAAAGAAAAATATGTAATGGAATATGTGTTTCAAAAATGTCAAGGCAAAAAGTCTTGTCTTATTTCGCCAAGAGAGATAATCTCGTTTGCCGCAGATAGATATGTGATCTATCCAGATGAATTAGAAAAAATCATGACAAATTTAAGTTATGATAATTATATTGAATTGTTTAAATCTGATAAAAAAGGCAGTCCTGTATTCTGCGTATCATTAAAAATAAAAGGGGAAGGTTTTCATCGCGAACTAACTAATAATAAACGAAATTTGCTATTGTTATTAGGTAGAACTTGCATTTTAGCCGTTATTAGTACATTAATCGGTGTATTAATACGATTCATTTTCTTATAGGAAGCGACTATGGAATATCGAAATTTTGAATTAGTATCAAAATACAAACCTACTGGAGATCAACCTGAAGCCATACAAGCATTAGTTGAAGGCGTCAAAGATGGACTATCAGCTCAAGTTCTAAAGGGAGTCACGGGTAGCGGAAAAACTTTCACAATGGCTAATGTGATAGCTCAGGTCAATCGCCCCACCCTTATTCTCGCTCATAACAAAACTCTTGCTGCACAATTATGTAATGAATTTCGCGAATTCTTTCCAAATAATCGTGTGGAATTTTTTGTTAGCTACTATGATTATTATCAACCAGAAGCATATATTGTTTCAAGTGATACTTACATCGAAAAGGACATGAGTGTAAACGATGAAATTGATAAACTACGACACAGCGCAACCAGCAGTTTGTTAGAGCGTTCAGACACAATAGTTGTGGCATCGGTCTCCTGTATTTACGGCTTAGGAGCGCCAAAAGAGTATTACGATTTACATATTTCACTACGCGCAGGGGACAAAATGACGAGAGAACAATTGATCAGTCGTTTGATCAGTATTCAATACACAAGGAACGACATTGATTTCACTCGTTCTACTTTTCGTGCACGCGGTGACGTTGTGGACATTTTCCCAGCTGACAGCAGCGAACGCGCCATAAGAGTAGAATTTTTTGATGATGAAATTGAACAAATCAGCGAATTTGAGGCTTTGACAGGAAAAGTGATAGACAAGCTAAAACATGCCTCTATTTTCCCAGCAAGCCATTACGCTGTGGGAAGCGAACGTCTGAATAATGCGTTGGAGCAAATCAAACACGATGCAAAAGAGCGTGAAGAATTTTTCACAAAAGAGGGAAAATATATTGAAGCTCAACGTATCCGCGAACGCACAAATTATGACATAGAAATGATGCAAGAGATGGGTTATTGCTCGGGAATTGAAAATTATTCAAGATATTTTGATGGAAGACAGCCAGGAGAAGCCCCTTACACACTGCTCGATTACTTCCCTAATGGATTCTTATTGTTTGTAGATGAAAGCCACATCACTTTGCCTCAAGTGAGAGGTATGTACAATGGTGATAGAGCCAGAAAAACAAGTTTGGTTGATTATGGATTTCGCTTACCTAGTGCATTTGATAATAGACCACTTAATTTTGAGGAATTTAACAGTAGAATTGGTCAAACGATTTACGTATCTGCGACACCTAATGAATATGAATTATCGCTGTCCGGTCAGGTGGTAGAACAAGTCATTCGTCCAACATATCTATTGGATCCAGAAATTGAAGTCCGCCCTAGCCTTGGACAAGTAGACGATCTATCAGATGAAATAAAAAAGAATATTGAGAAAAAAGGAAAAGTTTTAGTCACCACACTGACAAAGAAAATGGCAGAAGATCTATCTTCTTATTTTGGCGAAAATGGAATACGTGTCAAATATTTGCATAGTGATATTGATACATTGGAGCGTGTGAAAATAATCAATGAATTGCGTGCTGATGAATTCGATGTGTTGATTGGAATTAATTTATTGCGAGAAGGTCTAGATTTGCCGGAAGTTACATTAGTTGCGATTTTAGATGCAGACAAAGAAGGATTCTTACGTAGTGCCACTTCATTGATACAGATTGTTGGACGAGCAGCTCGTAATAGTGAAAGCAAAGTTATCATGTATGCAGACAAAATGACAGACAGCATGAAACAAGCAATTGATGAAACAAATAGACGTAGAGAAAAGCAAATGCAGTATAATAAAGAACATAATGTAAAACCTATGACTATCAAAAAAGATATAGTTGACACATTGAAAATCAGAATGGACAAAGACGAAGAACAAATGTCCAAAACAGATATTTCGAAAAAGATTGAGCAATTAAAGGGCTTGATGAACACTGCAGCATCTCAACTGGATTTTGAAACAGCTATTACATTGCGTGAAGAAATAGCTAAATTAAAAAGAAAATTGAGAAAATAAACAACTTACTCTATTTCAATTATTATAAATAATATGAATTGTTGCTAATTCTATCTTATAAAAATTAATAATGTCAAGAAACAAAAAATCTCTTAAAATTTAAGAGATTTTTTTGTTTGTTTTGTTATTCAACATCACCAGATTTTGCTTCGTCATCTGAAGATTTTTCATCTTTGACATCTTCATGGCTTTCATCTTCAATTACAACTTCATCATCTTTATCTTCGTTTTGTTGAGCATTTACTTTATCTTCTTCTGCAACGTCAGCCTTGATTTCCTCAACTTTCTTTGAAGATTTTTCAGACTTTGTGTCCTTATCTGTCATTGTGTCTTTTCTAGATTTTTTTTGTTTTGAAGATCCACCCTTTTTACCAGTGAATGTGAAGAATAGAATTACACCTGCAAGTATTATTAATGATACAACTATTAATATTACTCCAAGATATGAATCATTATTCTCTTCTGGTTCTGTTTCACTTACTACATTGAATTCAATGGTCTTAACACCGACATTGTCGTAAATGTCTTCAATTGTTAGAGTTAAAGTACATTTACCTGTTCCATTGATAACATACTGACCATCTTCTTCGCCTTCTGATACGATTCCGTCATCACTTGATAGTTCAACAGTCAATGAATTCCAGTTAGTCATGGTAGTTTCTGTACCATTATCATTTCTATCTCTAATTACTAAACCTGTGTCATATGAGTAAATTGTATTTCCGTTGCTAATAACTTCAATTACTAATGTTCTGTTGCTTCTATCCAAATTGATATTATATTCAATTTGATTTGTTCCATCATAAACTATGTCTTGAGATAATTCAGTTTCATAGTTCATTGAATATGTTGGAGCAACGTTATCGCCAACTTTGATTTCAAAAGTTTCAGTAATTGTGCTATAATCTGTTTTTGCAGTATAGGTCACTCTATATGTTCCGCGAGTATTAGCATTAGTTGTGAATGACCATACCATTGCATCGCCATTTTGATATCTTACAGCATTTCCAGCTTCAGGAACCAATCCATCTGGGTCAGTAACTGTAACTGTGACATCCGCTTTCAAGTTTCCTTGGCTAGCAGTCCAGTCAGGTAAAATTATTGTTTCACTTTGTCTTGCATATTCAGGAACAGTGATATCATAATCCCATGTAAGTTCTGGCATTGTAATATTCACATAATATACGCGTTCAACGACCGTACCTTCTTCCCCATATTGACCAGTGAATGTGATAGTATATTGACCTTCACTGTTAAATGCAAATGACATATAGTCGCCTGTTGTTGTATAATCTAGAGCCTGACCTCCATCATCGATTGTATATCCAATAGTAGTTTGAGCATCATTAGTAATGTCATCTCCACTTGATGAGTACAGTGTAGGGTCAAATGAGATCACCGCACCAACTTCACCGCTAATTGTATTGCCTGAAATTGATACTTCTTCTCCATCAACGTTTTGACCTTCAGCATTGACTGACAAATATGGATCAGATGAATCATTAACAACGAAAGTGAAGTAAACTGTAGTCATATTTCCAGCATCATCAGTAGCTGTATAAACTACATAATAAGTGCCAACTTTGCTAGTAGTAATCGTACCACCAGTGATAGTATTACCACTCATTTGTTTTCCTGTAGGAGATAGGAATTGCAAACCTGTACCAACGCTATCTGGAGTACCAATATAATAATTTACATTAAGAGCAAGATAATCATCATCGTCTGTAAATTGAATTGTTGGAAGAGTGACTTCTTGTATTTGATCAAATTCTAATGTTTGCAAGATATTTATATTATCTGAGCTGAAGCTTCCAGCATTGATTATAGAATATTCTGGAGCGATCTCTTCGTCCATATCTTTAATATTCAACACTCGAGTTGCAGTGGCAATATTCCCTTCATCATTCAATGCAACAGCAACCACATTCAGCACTCTACCATTAGTACTGCCCTGATAATTAGTTAATTCAATATTGAAACTATTTAAATTATCTGCATCTACAGTTGCAATACCGAAACCAGTATAAAGTCTTTGCATTTCTGTGATGAACAATGGATCATCAAGCACATTACAAATATTCTTTGCAGTGTCAGATTCAGGATTAGAAGTAACCACTCTAATAGCGTTTTGAATATCTGTTGCTAAATCATTTTCTGAATTCTCTGTATAATAATAGAAAACAGCATTCTTCAAACGTGTGTCAATATCATCTGATGAAGTGACGTTGACATTGATAATATCTTCACTAGATATTGTAGCATTATTTTTTACATTATTGATTTGAATAGTAGGAGTTGAACTATCTTCACTGTCTTCTGCAACAGTTGCTCTTGATAAAACAGTTATAGTGTATCTTGTAGTACCAGTTCTATAAACATAACTTTCTTGACGCGAAATTGTGTTAGCCAAAACATAATAACCTATCGTATATTCGCCCGCATAATCTGAAATGCTTTCATCATCCGCTGAGAATTTGAATTCTACAGCCTTATTAAATTGTCCAATATTTTCATCGCCTGAATAGTTGTAACCAGTTTCTCCCTCATTGACTGCAACAACTTGTCCGTCCTCAACTTTCAAGTTATCTACATAATAGATAGTGCTATCTCTTGTACTTTGAATATAACGGATGAAAGTAAAGTCTTTATATTCTGTAACTTTATCTGTAGCATAAATTGCAGGTAAGACTAATTCAGTGTATCCATATCTCGTCTTCAAATCAACTGCGTAATCAGTATTGACAGCGTCTACCATTACACCATCGTCATTTTCTTCTTGTACAGGGTTGCCTGTCTCTTGATTTATTTCGTAGTCATATGCCATATAGACACTTGGACGAGTGCTGTCAGTAACGTTTCTAATGATCACGCTGATAGATTTTGTATTGCTATAGGCGTCAACAATATTGTATGTCACTCTATAGTTGCCAACCATGTCAGCATAACTTTCTGCACCAAATTCTTCTTTCGTGAAATTAAATGTGAAAGTATTATTAGATAATGTCTTTGTGATTGCTTCATTATTTGTCTTAGTAATCACAATTGATGTGACATTATGTTGAACATTTGAATTGTAATTGTCACTAACCGTAAGATTAGGTAAAGTTACATCAGTATCCCCCAGTTCCACACTTGGCATAGATGGAGTGGTAATAGTAAGGTCATCACTAGTAGGTTCAACAAAATCGTCAGACACATTGATTGTATAAGTTGTTGTAGGTGGATTGCTACCTTGCGTGTAAGTGTATTCCAAGGTATATGTTCCGCTCATACTAGGGATTAAATAATATTTACCTTCTGATTGATATATATAATCGCTGCTCTCCCAATCTTGAGGCGTATTGTTGACACTGACAGTAGGAACAACTGTTGTAACTACTTCATCGTCATCACTGTCAACCACTTTCACATTCGCAACTGGAACTTCAATAGGCTCACTGCTAGTTTTCAATGAAAGAGGAACAAGTTTGTTCAAACCTGTAGTTTCATCAACAAAATCCAATTCATATGAAATATTTTTTACTGTAACAGTATAGTTATTTGAATAATAAGTTCTACCACCATTAGTGATAATATAAAGGATGTTATAACTACCATTATTCAAAGCTTTTAAACCTAGGTATCCACTACCCAAATTGGTTTCATCAAAATAATCGGTATCATTACTATCGCCATCAACAACATAATCATGAACTTGACCAGATGGATCAATGACACGGATTGTGTAATTAGTGGCAGTATCAGTAAATAAACCTGTAGTTTTTTCACCTGATAATGCTGTATTCAAAAGCGGAATTTGGAATTCTTCCCCAATTGATACGTCAATAGAAGTTTTAGGCATTTTGATTGAGTTAATAGCTGCATTATAAGTTTCAATTGTATAAGACAATTCAGCCGCATAAGTCGTCAAAACTGGACTGAAAGCGAAAACAATACTCATTACTGCAAAAGCTAAAAAACAAAATGTAAGTTTAAAGTATTTTTTTAACTGTTTCATCACTGTCTCCTTAATTTTCGTCTAATTTATTCTAATAAATATAGAGAATTTTGTCAAACAAAATAAGTAATATTTAGCAAGTTTTACATAAATAGTTTAAGATTTCAAACAAAATTTATTGCAAGAAAAAAAACTTGTTATGTCGAATAAAAAGAGAATATGAAATTTTTTCATTTTAAAAGCTTAAATTTTTAAATTTTGACACAAACGCTCTATCAAAAAACTGTTTTTATCAATAAAAATGCAATATATTTTAATAAGTTTTTAATGCAAAAAAATAAAAAAGCGTAAAACTACGCTTTATAATATACTTATTTGCAAATTTGCATAATCTTTTGTGATAAAATTGAATTCATCACTGCTAGCAAGAAAATATTGTTTTTCTCTATGTTTATTCAATTTGCTAATAAAATCACTGTTCAACAATTTATATCTATCCAACAAGATTTTGTTTAATTCTTCAAAATTTAGATTGTTAGAATCTATTAATAGTCTTTTTGTTTCGAGTGCCCATTCGCTTGGTTCAATCCCATTAGATTTGTCAAATTCACACAAAATATTCATATCTTCTGGACTACAAACAAATCTAGCAATGATTTTGATTTTTTCTTGAATCGTGCGAGGCAATTCTTTCACCGCATTGGCATCCATGTAATAGAAAGAATATAGACGATCAGTTTCATTGAAAATAGCTTCTGCATGCCTTGGGCGCTTCAACACAACTCTATCTCCATACACACCACGACCGCGTTTGTATTCCACAATTTCATAAAAATTATTTATCAAAAAATCTAACTGTGACCAGTTAAAACTATTAACTTTTGTCATAAGCTCACCTATTATGCTAGTGCGTCCACCAATAAAACGATATTCTTTTTGTTTGCCTTATAAACCTCTTCAAAATCACGAGGGGCCTCTAAATCGCAATTGAATTTGATTGCGCAATCCACCATAGCACATAAGTCCTCTTTGGCCTTGATATATGCATCAACTACCGTTTCTCCCTCTTTGACAATATCTAATTCTTGAATATGAATAGTATACCAACCAGTATTGGTACCCTTCTCATCATCTTTATATAAAACAGCAGGATAAACTAATTCTTTCATAACCACCCTCACGTACTTGTTATTAATTATATCACAAAAAAAATCATATGTAAAATGAATTGTTTTAAAAATTTGCACAATTTTTTATCTAGCAAATTTAAGAACATGTTTTATTTGAATGATCGTCAATTTTCATCCGACCCTCATAAGAGGATAAACAAAAATTAAAATTATATTATTGAATAGGAATCATTAGATAGACTGTAAAATTATATGAATTTATTGTATCCCTATAATAGCGATACGAATATTCTTTATAAATTTGATAATATTGATCTAAAAACTCTTTGTCCTCTTCATAATTTTCATCTCTGACTAACACAAAATCATTACGCTTTTGCTCAATTGCTTCATAAAAAGCATTGTACATCTCAGGAAAACTATCCTCATCGTAAAGATTGTTGGCGAAATATTTTTCACTAGGAACTATTCCTGCAACATTGTAAAATCCATAATCCCACATCTTATAGCAAAACAAACTAGGATCATCTATTCCATAATTATTGATGTCCTCTGCAATTTGGAAATGAATATAGTCTTGTTCGTCCCAAAACATTTCATTAGTGCAGTTTCCAAACGGAAAACAGAGCCCAAAGCAAACTAAAAGCATAATAATCAATGATAATTTTCTAAAAATTTGTTTGAATTTTAATTTTGAAACATAATCAATTATAAAAGCAATTCCGACTGAAGCAAAAACCAAAAGTGGCTGATAATAATACGAGAAATTGCCTGAAATGATCATTAATAGCAAATATGATAAGACAAGAATCGTATAAGTAATAGCTTTTCTATCGAATTTGTAAATATACACTATCAAACCCAAAATGACAATTGCACTGCCAAAAAATCCGTTTAATAAGATCATCCTCAAATTTGAAAAAATAGTCAGTTCCGTTTTATACAAAAATAGATTATCATAAAAATAGACTGTGAACAAATCCCATACTGCATCATTTATTATGTAATAGATTAATGATAGGCAAAAAACAACAATAAAACTAATCAGCATATACAAAATTGATAAAAATGTTTTTTTATATTCTTTTTGTTTCAATTTAATTCCAAACCAAATCAACAATATTATCGCAGGGAACAAAAGAAGTGTAAATTTGATCAAAAGCAGTAATGCCAACAATATTCCAATAATAAAACATCTGGTATACGAAAGATCCTTTTTATCAAAGGTAAAATCAAAAAAGCAGAGCAAAAACCATGCAAATATCGGTGCACAGTATTCTTCGACCGCACCTCCTCCGACCACAAAGAATGAACTGGTTGTATAAACGAAACACAACAAAATTACGCCGATAAGTGCCCTAAAATCAGAAGTGAATTTAATCATAATTTTATAAGAAAAGAACAAGAATAGAGTCATACATATCACTTCTAAAATAAAGGCATTAATATACGGATTTCCAAACGAACACAAGAGAGCAAACACATAATAAACAATTGGACCCTTTTGCTCGAACAAATCTTTGTAAGGCACTTTCCCAGCTAACATGCCATTGCCGATTGTAATATACCAGTTGATATCTTGGTTATCATTAAAAGCGTACAAAAAAGAATTTGCGCTACATACCATCAAGAACAAAAACGAAACAGCAAAGCAAATTAAAATCACTTTCCATAACGCAATTTTTTTATTAGGAACTTCAACTTTGCTTTCAAAATTTATAAGATCTTCGTTTGCTTCAACTTTTTCCATAAAACCTATACTTATTAATATACTTTAATAGCAATATTAAGTCAATCAAAAATTTATTATCTTATTTTATAAAATAAAAAAACTCCTTTGAAAAGGAGTAATTTTAGATTAAACGCTTGCCTCATTATCTTGATTCATTTGTTCATCTGCGATAAATGAGATCAATCCTTCTTTTGGTAGATTGCTAAATAATTCTTTTATATCATTTACATTGCCATTTTTGTCAATGTAATTTTCAACCAAAGCTAATCTACTGTTTTGACTTTCTTTATAAACTTCTCTACCCGCAAGTAACGTCACAGGAGAAGTGCCATGCCCTTTGTTCACAACAAAACTGGCATCTTTTTCATTGACTAAATTAATTCTGTTTTGAATGAATGTCAGTCTACCTTTTATTAAACTTTTAAAAGGAGTCTTAGGATTCAAATTGCTTTTTGATTTAATTGAAGATGAGGATTTTTTACTAATAATGCTTTTAGTTTTGTTCATATTACCTCCTTATTTATGACTACATATTAACACAAAAAATTAAATTTGTAAATAGTTTTATGATAATTTTTAATAATTATTTTAAATTAAATAAAATACTATTTTATAGGTAATTATAAGCTTTTTTAGTTTTTTAAA
>CAMLYK010000004.1 GCA_946491735.1 uncultured Clostridia bacterium
AAATTATAAAAATAACTGTAAAATTTAATAAAAAACTTGCTATTTTATTGAATTTTTTGAAAAAAATAAATTTTTATAAAATACTAAAATTTAAAAAATTTTAATAAAAAAATATGGATACAAAAGTTAAAGGAATAGTTATAAAAACTGGTGATTATAAAGAGGCGGACAAACTCGCTTCGATTTTTACATTGGAGCAGGGCAAAATATTTGTCAAGTTTGTCGGAGTGAAAAAGGATAGAGCAAAACTAAAAGCTATTGCTCAACCATTTGTTTTCGCAGAATTCAATATATCAACAAAAGGGAAGACAAACACTATCACGTCTGCAAATCTCATTGATGATTTTTCTTCGCTATTAAATAATTATAATAAAATGATGTGTGGCTATATAATTTTGGATATCATTAAATCCATTCTTCCTAGCGAGAAAGCTGAACCTGATTTATTTTTAATTCTGCTTGCTTGCTTAAAAAATATTGAACAAAAAGATGAATACATATATACGATTGATTTTATTTTGAAGTTTATAGAATTTTCTGGTATGGGTTTGAAATTTTACGATAGTCCAAAAATTTATCTAGATAAAACGACAGGCGATTTTGAAACAAAAAGGGATATTAATTCTATTGAAATAGATAAAAGAGTATACACAATAATAAAAAATGTTTATGAAAACAATTATTCTTTTGAATATAATCAAACGACAATCAAACAAGCATTAAGACTGATGCACAATATTTTGTTTACGAAATTTAATGAAGATATCAAATCATTTAATTTCATCTAACATAAAGTTTTTTATTTTAGATTAAAGCATGCTCATTGATCGTGCATAATTTAATATGAATATAAAAATATATAAGGAAAAATGTTTGTACATATATTGTAAAGCAGAATAAAATTATTTGTATATAAATTTAAAATATGAGCAATTTTTAGTTGCTTTTTTTTGTTGTTTTATGTATCCTTAATATCGTAGTTTTAAGGAGATTATATGAAAAAATATGTTTATCTATTTAGTGAAGGTAATGCAAATATGCGTGAACTTCTAGGCGGCAAAGGTGCAAATCTAGCTGAAATGACAAGAATAGGACTTCCTGTTCCACAAGGTTTCACAATCTCTACTGAGGCATGCACTCAGTATTATGAAGATGGTCGTCAGATCAATCCATCAATTCAAAAAGAGATTATGGAAAACATTGAAAAGATGGAGAAAATTACTGGCAAAAAATTTGGAGATAAAGAAAATCCATTGTTAGTGTCTGTTCGTTCTGGTGCACGTGCTTCTATGCCTGGAATGATGGATACAATTTTGAATTTGGGACTTAATGAAGAAGTCGTTGAAACATTATCAAAGAAGAGTGGCAATCCGCGTTGGGCTTGGGACTGTTATCGTAGATTCATACAGATGTTCAGTGACGTCGTAATGGAAGTGGGCAAAAAGTATTTTGAAAAACTTATTGACCAAATGAAAGAGAAAAAGGGCGTTGTGTATGATGTCGATTTGACAGCTGATGATTTGAAAGAATTGGCACGCGAATTCAAAGCTGAATACAAAAAACAGTTGGGTAAAGATTTCCCAACAGATCCAAAAGAACAATTGTTTGAGGCTATCAAAGCAGTTTTCCGTTCATGGGACAATCCTCGTGCGAATATTTATCGTATGGATCATGATATACCTTATTCATGGGGTACAGCTGTCAATGTTCAGATGATGGCGTTTGGAAATATGGGAGACACTTCAGGAACAGGTGTTGCATTCACAAGAAATCCAGCGACTGGTGAAAAGGGCTTAATGGGTGAATTCTTGATCAATGCACAGGGTGAAGATGTTGTTGCTGGTGTGCGTACTCCAATGCCTATTGAGAAAATGGCAGAAGTTATGCCTGAAGTTTACAATCAATTTAAAAAGATTTGTGATATTCTAGAAAATCATTATAGAGATATGCAAGACATGGAATTCACTATTGAAGATAAACATTTATATATGTTGCAGACTAGAAACGGTAAGCGTACAGCTGCCGCTGCTATCAAAATTGCTTGTGATTTGATAGATGAGGGAATGATCACAGAACAACAAGCCTTGATGCAGATTGATGCAAAATCACTTGATATGTTATTGCATCCTACATTTGATGCAAAAGCCCTTGCTGATGCAGATAAAAATAATGTTGTAGGAAAAGGTATAGCTGCATCTCCTGGCGCTGCAGCAGGTAAAATTGTGTTCACGGCAGAAGATGCTGTTGAATTGGGCAAGAAAAATGAAAAAGTTGTGCTAGTTCGTCTTGAGACCAGTCCAGAAGATATTGAAGGAATGAAATATGCACAAGGTATTTTGACAGTACGTGGTGGACAAACTTCACACGCAGCAGTTGTCGCTCGTGGTATGGGTACATGTTGTGTGTCTGGTTGTGGCGATATTAAAATGGATGAAGAAAATAAACAATTCACACTTGCAGGAAAAGTATTCCATGAAGGAGATGTATTAAGTTTGGACGGCTCTACTGGTAAAATCTATGATTGTTTGATCAAGACCGTTCCAGCTGATCCAAATAGTGGATATTTCGGTAGAATAATGAAATTGGCAGATAAATATAAAGCATTAGGAGTTAGAACAAATGCAGATACTCCACATGATGCTGAACGTGCTGCTGAATTGGGTGCACAGGGAATAGGATTGTGCCGAACAGAGCATATGTTCTTTGAACCAGATAGGATTGGCGCATTCCGTGAAATGATATGTGCTGATACGGTAGAAGAGAGAATCGAGGCATTGAATAAGATCGAACCTATGCAACAAAAAGACTTTGAAGGCTTAATGGAGGCGTTGAAAGGTCAACCTGTTACCATTCGTTTCTTGGATCCACCTTTGCATGAGTTTGTTCCAACATTAGAAGAAGATATTAAAGCACTTGCAAAGACACAAAACAAGACTGTTGCTCAGATCAAACAAATCATAAATGACTTGCACGAATTCAACCCTATGATGGGTCATCGTGGATGTCGACTAACTGTCACATATCCTGAGATTGCAGAAATGCAAACAAGAGCTGTAATCAAAGCGGCTATTAATGTTCAAAAAAGACATCCTGATTGGAAAGTTGAACCTGAAATCATGATCCCATTGGTTGGAGAAGTGAAAGAATTGGCATTTGTCAAGAAAATTGTTGTCAAAACTGCAGATGAAACTATTGCAAAAGCAAATGCAAAATTAAAATATGAAGTCGGCACAATGATTGAAATTCCAAGAGCTGCTTTGACTGCTGATGAAATAGCAAAAGAAGCTGAATTCTTCTGCTTTGGAACAAATGATTTGACTCAAATGACATTTGGATTTAGCCGTGACGATGCTGGTAAATTCTTGCCATCATATTATGCAAATAAGATTTATGAATCAGATCCATTTGCTCGTCTAGACACTGTTGGAGTAGGCAAGTTGATGGAAATGGCAATCAAGCTTGGTAAATCAACTCGACCAGACTTGCATGCAGGTATATGTGGTGAACATGGTGGAGATCCTTCAAGTATTGAGTTCTGTCACAATATTGGACTTGACTATGTAAGTTGTTCACCTTTCCGCGTTCCAATCGCAAGGCTCGCAGCTGCTCAAGCGAACATTAAAAATCCAAGAAAATAATTTAAATGTAATTTTGTTTGATAGATAAACATTTTCCAAGGCTAAACGAATGAATGGGTTGCCAAGATGTTATCATTAAAATTTTTACTAAACTGATTTTTACGATGTTTAATAGATAGATGTTTATAAAATTGTTATAGAAACAGCAATTGTATAAATGGAAATTAGTACAGAAAAAGGATATGTATGAGTAGAATTGTAATTTCGGGAAGTATGCAATTTTTGAACGAAATGAAAAAATATAAAAGACTGATAGAGAAAAAAGGCTTTACAGTAATTCTACCCGAAGAAGATAATTGGGATAAAATAACACCTGAACAAATTAATAACTTTAAAAGAATTGTTTCTAAAAGATATTTTGATATTATTGCAGACGCTAATACGACGGCATTGCTTGTTGTCAATTCTGATAAAAAAGGTGTAAAGAATTATATAGGAGCAAATACTTTTGCTGAAATTCCAATAGCCTTTTATTTTGAGAAAAAAATATACTTATTAAATGACATCTATGGACCTTATTCTGATGAATTATTGGCTTGGAATGTTATACCATTAAAGGGAAATTTGAATTTATTAAATTAAATTTTACATATTTGGTTAAGTTAGAATTGGTTTTTACAAAACAAACAGACTATATAAAAGTCTGTTTGTTTTGTTTAAAGCCTTGTAGAGAAGTAAGATTTAATTTATTTATCAAAAATATTTTTATGTAATTATATAAAAATTTAGGAAAATATAAAGTATTAGTTGTATTAAGTTATGAAGAGGGGTAGGTAGGAATTCCTACATTATTTATTTTTTTTAAAAATTAATTATTTAATATAAGGAAAGTTTTTTTATGTGGTGTATTAAGCAAGTAATTGGAGTATTTACTGATGATAAATAGTAGTATCCCTTCCCAATTTATAGATGAAGTTAGAGCAAAAAATGATATTGTAGATATTGCTAGCAAATATATGACACTCAGTCGTCGTGGAGGGAATTTTTGGGCATGTTGTCCATTTCATAATGAAAAGACACCTTCATTTTCAATTAAGCAAGATTGGCAGATTTATAAATGTTTTGGCTGTGGCGAAAGTGGGAATGTTTTTAATCTGATAATGAAACTGGAAAATGTTGATTTTCATACCGCTGTTGAGATGCTGGCGAAAAATGCTGGACTTGAAATGCCAAATGAAAAAGACAATATTGTGATGCAAAAACAGAAACGTCAGCGTGAACGTATATTTCAAGTTTTAAAAGCGACAACCGAATTTTATCATGACAATTTGTCGAATTTTAAAGACTCTGAACAGAGAAAATATTTAGATAAACGAAAAATTTCTCCTGAAATGATAGAAAAATTTCAAATAGGAGCATCTTTCAATTTCAATGACCTACCGAAATATCTTCAGAAGCTTGGTTTTAGTGCAGAAGAAATGTTGTCGGCAGGAGTGGTTGGAAGAAATGAAAGGGGAAATCTTTATGATTTTTATGCTGAAAGATTGATTTTCCCAATGAGCAATGGCTTTGGCGACGTTGTAGCGTATTCAGGTAGAGCGGTAGACGACCGAACTGACCGAGCAAAATATAAAAATACTCCTCAAACATTAGTTTTTAA
The DNA here is from genome assembly GCA_946491735.1 of uncultured Clostridia bacterium. Classification (GTDB taxonomy): domain Bacteria; phylum Bacillota; class Clostridia; order Christensenellales; family UBA1242; genus Onthoplasma. The sequence continues at coordinate 5,239 of CAMLYK010000004.1, forward strand.
TAAAAGTGAAATATTATATGGGTACAATTTTTTACGGGATTTAAAGAAAGAACATTTACTGGACACTGTTATAATTGTTGAAGGGCATATAGACGTGATAGCTTGTCATCAAGCAGGCATTACCAACACTATTGGCAGTATGGGTACTGCATTAACTACACAACATGCGAAGAGAATTAGGCAACTTGCAGATAATGTCATTTTATGCTTGGATGCAGATAAGGCAGGAAACAAAGCCACTTATAACGGTATTGATGAATTGAGAAAAATTGGTCTTAATGTCAAAGTCGTTAGACTGGATATCAATATAGCAAAGGACCCGGATGAATTTTTGAAAAAACGGACGAAAGACGATTTCATGGAACTATTAAACAAGGCTAAGGATTGTATAGATTTCGTATTGGAAGATAGTGCAAAGAAATATAACATGGACATCAATTCAGACAAAAATAGGTACATAAATGAGTCTTTGAAATACATTAGCACACTTTCGACTCCATCCGAAGAAGATATATATTTACGCAAAGTTCAGCAAATCACCAAAGTCCCATTTGACGTATTAAAGAGAACTTTTGAAATGATTAGTGCTGATTCGGTCCGTCCAACAAATAAAGAACCAGAAGAAAAACAACATAATGAAACTGAGTCCAATAACTATATTTTGGAAAGTAAAATTATGCTATTGGCATCACTGTTACATAAAAAAATTAAAAATATTGATGAACTATCAGGACTTTTTGACTCAAATGATGAATTAAGTGCATTATATGGGTTTTTAAAAGAAAAGATAGAGAAAAACGAAGATTATAATGTTTCAATGTTGTATGATAATTTTGACATTAAAGAAAATTCACCAATTGATATGGTAATTAATTATAAATTTCCAATTGATGAGGTTTATTCAAAATATTTAGCGGACACAATTAAACGTGTAAAACTATTTGAAATGGATAAGACCTTATCTGATATCAGAGAAAAAATGCTCAGTAGTACAACTACTGAAGAGAGGTTAGATTATTTAAAAAAATATAAAGAATTACAGGATATGATTAATAAGGAGAAAACTAACAGGTGATTAAAATTGATAGAACGGACAAACTGTATAAATATTTAGAAAATTTGGGAGCAACTGATATTGATAAAACATATGAAGAGTTGGCAAAAAATGGTAGGTATAAGCATGAAGACATTCAAAGATATTTTATGTCAAAGTTCCAACCAAGTTTGACTAACGAATGTGATGAAGAAGATTTAGAAAAAATCTTAGATTATCATGTTGATTTAAAAAAAATAAAAAAATTATCAAACAATGAATTAAATTTGCTTTTAAAAATTTATGAAGAAAATAAAGACAAATTCATTGCAGAAAAAATAATCAATTCTAAGTTAAAAGAAGTCCTGTATTTATGTATTAATTATCACACTCTACATAAAGATATCGACATTCAAGATTTAGTACAAGTGGCAAATTTGGGTTTAATAGAGGCCCTTGATCATTATAATAGCAAATCAAAAATTAATTTTAATGATTATATACTTTATTGGATTAGGGAAAAAATTATAGAAGAATTTGAGGAGAAAAAGAATGGTAAACGTTGACGAGATAAAACAAAAGTTATTACATCAGATGAATGATCTTCATCAAAAATCAATTTCAGAAGATAGATTGTGTAGTAAACTTATTGGAAAATATGAAGATATTAATGCAGATGAAGTTGAGCAAATCAAGCAATATTTGATTGATAACGGCATCACAATTACTGATAGAAGCGATGTGCAAATTGATGATAAGGAATTTGAAGATATTATCAGTCAAATCAATGTCAATGATTCTGTCAAACTTTATTTGAAAGAGATTGGAAATATTCCACTATTGACTCCAGAAGAAGAACGCGAATTGAGCAGACAACTGATTGAAGAACATAGTGAATATGCTAGAAATAAGTTAAGAGAATCTAATTTGCGTTTGGTAGTAAGTATCGCTAAGAGATATCAAAACAAAATGCCGTTCCTAGATTTAATCCAAGAAGGGAATGTTGGACTTATGAAAGCGGTGGACAAGTTTGATTATACCAAAGGATACAAATTTTCTACCTACGGTACATGGTGGATTCGTCAAAGTATAACGCGTGCAATATCGGACCATGCAAGGCTTATTCGAACTCCTGTTCATATGGTTGAAACTATGTTAAAGCACAGTAGAGCGGTGCGAGAATTATTGCAAGAGTTGGGCAGAGATCCTACAGTTGAAGAGATCGCTGAAAGATTGAATACCACTGTTGACAAGGTCATAGAAGTTCAACGAATTTCGCAAGACCCTATTTCATTGGAAAGTAAAATGGGCAGTGATGAGGATAGTAAAATTGGGGATATTATTCCAGATGACAATGCTCTATCTCCACATGACATAACTATGCAAAATATGTTGAAAGAACAGTTGATGAGCGTGTTGGAAACTCTCACTCCACGTGAACAAAAAGTTATCAGATTGCGTTATGGGCTAGATGATGCTCATCCTAGGACATTGGAAGAGGTTGGACGTGAATTTTCAGTGACTCGTGAACGTATCAGACAGATTGAAGCAAAAGCATTGAGGAAATTGCGCCATCCATCAAAATTAAAACGTTTGCGTGATGATTTGTCCGATGATGAAGATCAGGGTATGAAAGGGAGAAAATAGATGAAGACAATTTTAGAGATACAAAGATTAGATAGACAAATCCGTGCTTTGTTGCGTGAAGTGGATAAATGTCCTGCCAGCATTGATTTCAAAAATTATAAAAAACTTTTGCAAGAAGGTAGGGCAAGATTTGAACAACTTGAATCACAAGCAAATGAGATTATTAAAAACTACAATATAGTGTCAAATAAATATTCAAAATATAAAGGTAACAGCGAAATAATTCGTAAACGAAATGTGGAAAATATTAATTTGGACAATATATCTTCGCTTATAACAGACGCTAATGGCTTAGTTGGAGAATTGAGTGAAGAGCACAGGAGAGTTGAAGATTTAGTAAGGAAATCAGAAGAAATAGTAAGAAAGAGTGCCGAACTTTCTAATAGACTTACGGAAGCAAAAGCTCGCTCGGGTGCCATCAAAGCAAAAATTGAAGCAAAGAAACAAGAAGTCGCACCAAAGATTGCCGAATTAGAAAAAAAGATTCGCGAATTGGAACCTAAAGTTGAAGACAAAGAAAAATATGAAAAATACAAAGAAATGAAAGCAAATGGCATCTTCCCTGTGTATGTGCCATTAGAAGAGAATTTTTGTGGTGGTTGCAAAGTAGAATTACCTTTGAATTTTATTGAAAGATTGAAAACAAAGAAAATGTTGCCATGTGAACATTGTGGTAGAATTATTATGCTAGACAAGTAATTATCTTAAATCACTTCTCATATATATTACTATGAGAAGTGGAAATAAATTATGGTCCACTGTAGTGGACTATTTTTTAATATTGAGCGCAATAATCGGTGTCGGATTTGCTTCCGGAAAAGAGATCTGCGTTTTCTTTTTTGACTACGAAGCAGGATCATTAATTGGTTTGATGGCGTTTGGCTTGCTCTACATATATTTATTTTTTATAATAGAGTATGTAAGGAAAAAATGTGAACTGAATAGTTATAGCGAATTTAATATGGCTATTTTTGGCAAACTTTGCAAATTGTCAGAGATTGTGATGCTCATAAATTTTGCAATAACTAGCGCTGGAATGCTCGCTGGGGCAGATTATCTGTTTCAAACATTTTTAGGGATAGGATACAAGATTCCATCCATAATATTGTCGGTTTTGACATTCTTACTTTTAATTGGAGGCATAAACAAAATAAAATTTGTAGCTAACTTGATAATACCCATTATGATTGCCGTGATTGTGATCAATTCGATCGGGAATATAAATCCTGAAAATGTCAACATGAACATCAGTATGAAAAATGCATCAATGGCAATTTATTATGGGCTTTTGTTTGGAGTAAACAATTTTGTAGCAGCATTGCCTGTACTATTTGAAACAAAATTGAAAACAAAGGGCAAAATGGCAGTAATTTTGAGTATTTGTCTGATAATATTGTTGAATATTTTAGTGTTCGCTAGCAATAATTTTGTTACTGACATGCCCATGTTTGAATTGAGCAAAAATGTGTCAGTTTGGTTTTACTATATTTACTTTGCGACTCTTTTAATGGGATTGTTTTCCACTCTTATGATATGCAGTCATAATATGAAAAAAATAATATCAAAAGATAAAAAAACTTTCTTTATCCCATTAATAATAGTTTTATTCAATCTGTTGTTATCAAATGTGGGTTATGGCTTTATTGTCAAATATCTATATGTAGTTTCAGGAATATTTAGCGGTATTTATGTTGTATGTTTGATAATTTTGATCACCATAAAGTTGATTAAATTAAAAATAAAAAAAGAAAACACAAACGAAATTAAAAATAATCAAGAACAGAGTGATATAAATAATAAAAACAATTGAAATAAAATATTTTAATGCTTCATTTATATATTTTTTCATAAAATTTCATATTATTTTTAATTTTTTCAATATATTTATCAGTTTCACTATATGGAATGTAAAAAAGAGTTTTCCCATCTTTAGAAAAATTTTCATCTCGTAACCAAACTCTTACACGGGTTTCGCCCGCATTATATGCAGACAAAGCAGTATAAATATCTTCAAATTTATCAATCAAATATTTCAAATATCTGCAACCATATTCAATGTTTGTTTCTGCAGACAAAAGGTCATTTTGATCTAGAGAATTATTTAGATTATAAAATTCGTTCATATACTGTGCAGTAGAAAGTTTGATTTGCATCAATCCGAGTGCATCTTTATTGGAAATTGCATTTTCTTTATATGAACTTTCCACATTTATCAAACTTGCCACAACATATGATGGTATTGAAAATTTATTTGCGTTTGAGATAATTATATTTTCGTATTTGATAGGATGTGTAATTGCTTGAAATGTTTTATAGGCAGATAATCCCAATGTGAATACAAAACACACAACTAATAGTATAGCCAGTTTCTTCATATCTATATTATACGCAATTAAAATTCTTTATAATCTTTTGCAAACGAAATAATATTATCGCCATACTTTTCTTTTAAATAATCGATAGTAGAGCATAGGTTTTCATTTTTCGTGTTTGTAAAAAGGCTGAGTTGTAATTCGTCCGTTTTGTTTATTAAGTTGGTTGTACAAATTCTGAGAGCTCGAACTGGAGCAAATTTATCACCCGCGAGATGAGAAAAAATTTCATATGAAAAATTGAAAATATCTTGTTCATTGCTAAAATAGTGATCCATTGTATTTTGTGCAGATAGATAAGTGAAATCAGCAAATTTGATAGTTAAATGGATTGTTTTTGCTGAAAATTTGTGTGCGCGCAATCTTCTTGAGACTTTTGCGGATAAATCGTGCAAGAAATCTTTTATTTCTTCTATATTAGTCATATCTTTTGCAGCTGTGGCGCCATTTCCAACACTCTTAGTATCTTCATCTTTTGGAGTTATGAGTTTGTCGTCATCTATGCCACTAACGGCATTGTGTAAATACAGCCCAACTATACCAAAATGGTAACGTAATAGTTTAGGATCTAATAAATATAAATCATAGAGCGTGTTGACATTCATCATTCGCAATTTTTTTGCCGTATGTTTGCCTATCATAATCATGTCGTCTATTTTTAATTTTTTTATAATCTCTATATAATTATTTTCATCAATTACGGTTAAGCCTCGTGGTTTTTTCATGTCGCTACCAAGTTTAGCAAGAGTTTTTCCCCAGGATATACCGATAGAAACAGACAGACCTAATTCATCATAGATTTGATCTTGAATTTTTTTTGCCAATTCTTTGGGATTGCAATTAAAAAATTTTAGGCTATCCGTGACATCTAGCCAACATTCGTCAATCCCAAATGGTTCAATTAGATCTGTATATTGATAGTAAATTTTATGTGCTTTTTCGCTAAACTCTTGATATTTATCAAAGTGTGGGGCAACGGTGATTAAAGTGGGACATTTTTGTTTTGCTTCCCAGATGGCTTCGCCAGTTTTTACTCCATAGACTTTCGCTAAATAATTTTTGGCAAGGATTATTCCTGTGCGTTTATTTGGATCGCCTGCTACCGCTACTGCATAGTTTTTTAAACTGGGATTTAATAGACATTCCACTGAAGCATAAAAATTGTTCATATCAATATGAAATATTACGCGCTTTAACATATTTCATCTCCAATTATATTATAGAACATATGTTCGATAAAATCAAGTAATTTTAAAAATAAATATAAAATTTTTATATAGCGATAGTTGATTGATTGAATTCATATATATAAAATTTGACGATTTCTATATTGTTTGTTATAATAAAAACAATAATATTTAAGCTTCATAAAAAAGGAAAATATGAGATTTATTAATGCAAAATTCATTAAAAGTGCAGAAAAGAAGTCAGACTTTATAATAGATTCTCTTCCTCAAATAGCAATAGTAGGAAGAAGTAATGTAGGGAAAAGCAGTCTGATTAATTTGCTCACAAATAATAAAAAAATGGCTAAAACCAGTTCGACTCCGGGACGGACTAGATTAGTCAATTATTTTAATATAGATAATAAGATATATTTGGTAGATTTGCCCGGCTATGGCTTTGCAAAAGCAAGTAAAAATATAACAACAGCATGGGACAAGGTCATGAACGAATATTTTGTTGATAATGAGCAATTAAAATTGGTGATGCTTTTATTAGATTGCAGGCACGAACCAACAAATCTTGACCAGCAGATGTTAGATTATCTTGCAGAAAACGAGATTCCAGCCGTTTTGGTGCTCACTAAAATAGATAAATTGAGCAAATCTGAATTGAACAAAAATATTGATAAAATTTCAAAAATCTTGAGATATAACAAAACTATGATAATTCCAACCAGTGCAGAAAAAAAGATTGGAGTAGAAAGAATTGAACAACTTCTTGATGAATATATCAAATAGCAATCAATATAAATTGAATATAAAATAAAAACACATTAAATTTTAATGTGTTTTTTTGTTTAACATGTTCAGTTATATTATCTTGCATTTGTTGATTGAGGGGATACAGCAGTTGGGTAAAGTGGCAAGTCGAATACACCTGGGCAAACATCATTACCTGTAAATGGTGTGCAAGGTGGAATTGGGCAATATCCATAACTTGGTACAAGTACGTCAACAACTGCGACAACTTTTAAGATTGTAGTTACACAACCAGAGATTGTAAACCCACCTGTAGTAGTGTTGTAAACGCCACTGGCTATAACAGCACTGCCAAATGCCACAACATCAATTGGAGTAAGGGCAGGCTGAGGAACATATAGTATGACGTCTTGAGTCATAGTGATAGTACCTTCTGCTGTGCCTGGTACATTGTTTTGATCTGTATATGTAACTGTTACAGGTATATTGATATTAGCTTGAACACGTGCAAAGTTTGGTCTATCATCAAATCTAGTAATTGTCAAATTGCTGACCGTTGCAGTACTTCCTACTGAGTTTCCACTGACAAAAGTTAAAGGAGTGGTAGGACCAGCAGGGTTAAAGTTAGTCAATGTTAGAGAATAGTCTTCAAGCTGTACTTGCGACATACAAGCATCAAAAACTTTAGTAGCTTGGATACAAATACGTTCACAAAGTCCATTCATAACATTGTTCGTTTGACCAGGGAATATTCCGGGTCTAGAATCTGTATAAAAAGACATTTTTAACCTCCTATAATACTAATACATACTATTCTTTTTGAAATTAAATTGTGAATAGGTAATTTTTAATAAAAATCAAAAATTAAAAATAACGTAATTTATATTAAAAAAAGAAAAATAGATATTATAATTTATGATCTATTGTTATAAATTGTTAGTAATGGTCGCTTTAAAAATTTATTTCATTTCAATTAAGCATGAAAATATTTGTTAATAACTTATTTTTATTAAAAATTTATATTTATGACAGCAGATATTTTGTAGAATTTGACAAATCATAATTTATTTGTTATTCTACTATCGTTATATGAAATTATATATATTTATTATTTTAATAGGATGTATATTTACTACAATTTTGGCAGTCACTGTTGGAGTCAGAGTATTTTCTCTATCAGACGGCGTGATATTGTTTTCGATTCTTTTCTCACTTTTGTTCTTATTATTCGTAGATATAATAGTTGCTGTCATAGTTAGGATTCTACCAAAAAAGTGGGTCAATCCGTTCAATAAAATATACACTGTTCATAAATGGGAAAGTAAATTATATGTCAAGTTAGGTGTCAGGAAATGGAAAGATTTGATTCCCGAATCTGGCAAAACACTGACAGGATTTGACAAACGTCAAGTTGAAAATGTTAAAGATAACACGTATTTATTTAAATTCATGGAAGAAACTGTGTACGCAGAAGTCATGCATTTGATAAGTGCAATTTTAAGTTTTTTTGTGGTGTTTATCAATTTGAAATTATGGCTGATCGTTGGCTTACCTTTAGCAATTGTAAATTTCATTTTGCAAATTCTTCCTGTCATGGTACAAAGATATAATAGACCAAAACTTATGATTGCATATAAACGTAATGAAAAATATAATCAAACGTCTGCAAATTAATAATTGACGTTTTGAATTTGATATGCTAAAATCAATTTATGAATATTTATTCTATAAGTGATCTTCATCTAGATATTAACAATACCAAACCAATGGATATATTTGGTCCTGTTTGGCACAATTATTTAGACAAAATAATTGATAGTTGGAATTCACTTGTCAAAGATGATGACATTGTCGTTTTGGCAGGGGATTTTAGTTGGGCGATGAAATTGGAAGAAGTCGAAAAAGATTTTGACTTCTTAAAAAATTTGAAGGGTACGAAAATATTGATCCGAGGCAATCATGATTATTGGTGGAGTAGTGTCAGTCGTGTCAGAGATAAATTGCCTCCAAATACGTACGCATTACAAAATGATGCGATAAAGATTGGCAAATTCATATTTTGCGGGAATCGCGGATGGCAAATTCCTGAAGGGAAATTTGATACTGAAGAAAACCGAAAATTATATTTAAGAGAGACAATTCGCTTGGAATTATCTATGAAAAGTGCGAAAAAACTACAAACTGATAATGAAGAAATTGTTTTCATCACGCATTATCCACCTTTTAATAATAAAATCGAACCTTCTCCATATACAAAGATGTTGGAAGAGTATGGCGTTAGTTATGTAATTTTTGGTCACCTTCATGGATATGTCAATCCTAAAATGCTGTATAACGAAATAAATGGCATCAAATACTTTCTTACTAGTTGTGATGCAGTAAAAAATCAACTGATAAAAATTGTTTAGGAGGAAAATGGAATTTAATCACGTATCCGTTCTGAAAGATGAAAGTATCATCGGGTTAAACATAATACCGAATGGTGTTTATGTTGATTGCACATTGGGTGGTGGCGGTCATTCATTGGAGATAGCAAAAAGGTTAGAGAACGGAAAACTCATTTGTATTGACAAAGATGATGATGCTTTAAAATATGCTAAAGAAAAGTTAGGCGAATATTCAAAAAATATCATTTTTGTGAAAGGCAATTTTGTTGATATTGACAAAATTTTAGATGAATTAAATATAGACAAGGTCAATGGAATTTTGGTAGATCTTGGGGTAAGTAGTTATCAATTGGACACAAAAGCTCGCGGATTTAGTTTTAAACAAGATGCCAGATTGGATATGAGAATGGATCAATCTCAAAAACTGGACGCCGAATATGTAATGAATAATTATTCTGAAAATGAGCTTAGTAGAATTTTGTATACTTATGGTGAAGAAAAAAATGCAAGACAGATAGCTCGAAAAATTGTTAAAATCAGAGAGAAAAAACCAATTGTTTCAACGTTTGAATTGCGTGATATCATTATATCAAGTTATCCGCCAAAATTTCAAAACAAAGCAAGTTTGTGCAACAAAGCATTTCAAGCAATAAGAATCGAGGTCAATAACGAATTAAAGGATTTGGAAATTGCAATTGAAAAAATGTTGTCAAGATTAGAAAAATGTGGTAGAATATGTATAATAACTTTTCATCCACTGGAAGATAGAATAGTTAAATCTGCATTTAAATTGCATTCAACTGATTGTATTTGTCCTCCAAGGATACCAAAATGTATTTGTAATCATAAAGCGGATATTAGACTGATTACAAGACATCCAGTGGTCCCAAGCGAAAATGAGATGGCTAATAATTCTCGCTCAGCAAGTGCAAAGTTGAGGATTGCAGAAAAATTGTAGGTGAAATATGGAATTGGAAACAGAAAAAGAAACATCTGCAAATACTGTGTTGGAAAACGAGTCTGCAGTTAAAAATGAAACAAGACTCGGCGATACATTACGCCTTGAAGATCTATTAAAAAGTGAAAATGAAGTAAAACCTTTGCCCGAACTAAAAGGGCTAAAAAAGGTTGAGAACAATGCTTTAGAAGAAGACAAGACATTCAAAAGCAAAGAAGATGAAAAAAAGTCCATAGTTCGAAAACGTGTCAAACTGGTGACTGGCATATACATAAGCATTGTCGCTTTGTTGCTATGTTTTGTGGGTATTAATATTGCTACTCTCACAATGATGAATAGAGATATTAATAATAATGCCAACACTATTCAAAGTCAGTCACAGCAAGTTGATTTTTATGAAAATAGGACAGATCCAATCACTGATCCAACAGATAGCATAACAGTATCTTTAAATCCACCACGTGATTATGAAGATGATGCGCAAGAATTGACATTTTTTGACAAGATGACAAATTTATTTAGAAATATATTTGGTTAAAAGGAAGAGAAATCTTCCTTTTTATTTTTTATTAAATAAAAAACAAAATAAATTAAATAATATAGTAAAAAAATTATAATTTTTAAATAAATTAATAAAAAATATACAAAATTAGTAATTTTTTTCTAAATTTTATATTTTTTTACATAATAAATATTTAATTGATTGTATTAAAAATTATATTTATTTATTTTTTATGTCTAAATCAAAAATAAATAAAATATATATATTTAATGAAAAAATTTAAGACATTTTATAATATATATTCAATTCAAAAACGTTTTATAGCCACAATATTAATTATTGTTATATTATTTTTTGCTTTGCTTGTAAGGGTGTTTTATTTGCAAATTATTGATGGCAAGAGATTGCAAGTTTTAGCGGCAGAAGAGTGGCTGCGTGATTTGCCACTTTCAAGCAAGAGAGGTGAAATTTATGATAGCTCCGGAGTGAGTCTTGCAAGCACTATAACAACATATGACGTTTATGTGCGAGCAAGGAATGTCACTGAACCTGCAAAATTAGCGAGTGAAATTAGCAATTTATTGCAAGTAGATTATGAAGTGGCGTATTCAAAGGTTACAAACAAAAGCCTTAGTGAAATTTTGATAAAAATGCAAGTTGACGAAGATATCGCACTCAGTTTGACCGAATTTGATGGAGTATATTTATCTCAAAATGTAGCAAGAGTTTACCCATATTCCAATTTGTTTACTCAGGTTTTGGGATATTGTACTATTGACAATATTGGTCAGGCAGGATTGGAAGCATATTATGACAAATATCTAAAAGGTGTCGATGGCAAAAGTTTGACACAGACAAATGCTCAGGGAAAAGAAATTGAAAATTCATTGAGTTATTATATTCCCAGTGTGGACGGAGCGGATCTATATACCACTTTGGATGTTCAAATGCAGTCTATATTAGAAAGAGAATTGATGTCAGCATATATTGAGCACAATGCAAAAAGTGTCAGCGGAATCATTCTTGACAGTAAAACTGGGGGGATTTTAGCGATGAGTTGTCTGCCCGGTTTTGATCTTAACAATGTGCCAAGAGATGATATTTCCAAACTTCAAGAGATGAGCAAAAATTCCACTGTTGTAGATGTGTATGAGCCAGGAAGTACTTTTAAATTAATAACACTTGCTGCTGCCTTAAATGAGGGTTTGACAAATATTGATGAACAATTTTACTGCACAGGAAGGTGTACTGTAGATGGAGAGACTATCAAATGTTGGAAAACTGTTGGACATGGTAGTTTGACACTTCTTGATGCATTCAAAAATAGTTGCAACTGTGTTTTTGTTCAATTGGCGTTACGTTTAGGAGTGGATACTTATTATGATTATTTGTCTAGATTCGGTTTAGGAGAAAAGACGGGTATAGACATTTTTAGTGAATCAAGTGGGATAATAATGAATAAAGACAGCGTACGTACCGTTGATCTGGCACGTATTGGGTTTGGGCATGCAATTGCGGTCACTCAGTTACAGATGGCTTGTGTTTATGCAAAAATTACTACTGGATACGATATAACACCACATATTTTATCAAGTATAAACAGTGAAAATGAGGTATTATATGAAGAAAAATACAACAAAACAAAAATAGATTTGTCAGACGAAACAATTAAGACAATCAATATGATGCTTGGCAATAATATAAATAGTGAAGGCAATTATACCTTTATATCCGGTTATGATGTCGGAGGCAAGACTGGGACGGCACAAAAATACGATGAAAATGGACAAATTGCCACGGGTAAATATATCTCCAGTTTTATAGGCACATATCCTGCAACCGATCCAGAGTATATAATAGTTATTTGCGTAAATGAGCCGAGCAATGGAGTGTATTACGGAGGAGTTGTCGCAAAACCAGTGGGAGAGAAAGTGTTGAAATCAATATTTGAAACAAAATCAATATCTCCTACAGATATCTCTCAATTGGATAATCAACCAAATATTGAAATGCCATATATTGTAGGAATGAGTTTGGCAGATGCCTGTTCAAGTTTAAAAAGATTAGGACTAGATGTTTTATTTGACGGAGAAGGAGAGATAGTTATTGAGCAATTGCCACCTGAAGGAACGCTTTTATATTTAGGAGAAATAGTATATTTGATCACTAATTAAGTTTTTTTGTCTATTTTTGGTAGTTAGGTTAAATTAGTTTCAATTCGTGATAAATTACGTTGTAGAGGTAAAAAAATGAAATTATATGATATTATTTCAAATTTAAAATTTATCGGTATAAAAAATTATCAAGAATTAGATATTGATGCTTTGACCTGTGACAGCAAAGAAAAAATAAACAATGGAATTTATTTTTGCATAAAAGGTTTGAACCGTGACGGGCATAATTTTGCAGCTGATGCAATCAACAATGGTGTGGTGTGTTTAGTGGTCGAAAAATTCATTGATTTGCCGGTCACACAAATTTTGGTAGAAAATTCAAGGGCTGCAATGTCGTATATAAGTTCAGTATTCTATGAAACGTACAAATCAAAAATGAAATTTGTAGGGATAACTGGCACAAATGGTAAAACTACAACTACCTATTTAATTCGAGAAATTTTAACGAAACTTGGCAAATCAGTCGGATTAATTGGCACAGAAGGAATATATATCAATCATCTTTTACTTCCAGCTACACTCACTACGCCTGATCCCATATTTTTGCACAAATTAATAAAGGATATGGACAATAACGGTTGTGAATATTGCGTTATGGAAGTTAGCGCGCATGCAATAGCGTTGAATAAAATAGACAATATATATTATGATATAGTGGGACTTACAAATATTACAAAAGATCACCTAGATTTCTTTATGAACATGGATAATTACATGAAATGCAAAGCTAGTTTATTTGACTATAAACATACTAAAATGGGTATCATTAACACTGATGCAAAGTATGGAAAAGAAATAGCAAAAAATTCAAACATTGAAATACAGACAGTGGGCAAAGATGCCGACTTCAAACTAATAGAAACCAACAAAGCATTAACTGGAACAGACTTTAAATTTCAATATAGAGACAAGACTTTTTCAGCCCATACCAATCTAATAGGTGAGTATAATATTTCTAATATGATGATGGCAATAAGTTGTTTGATCAATTTAGGGATAGACATAAAGGATATACTCAATACAATTAAAAATACAGAATTCATTGTACCTGGAAGATTTAACGTATTATCAATTGATGCAAATTTTAACGTAATAATAGACTATGCACACACTCCTGACGGAATAAAAAATGTGTTGACTGCCATAAAGAATTTGCCAATCTCACGCCTAATAACTGTATTTGGTTGCGGAGGGAATAGGGACAAAACAAAGCGTAAAGAAATGGGCGAGGTGGCGACAAACTTGAGTGATTTAGTGATAGTCACTAGCGATAATCCACGTTTTGAAAATCCAGAATTAATAATTGACGATATAATGACTGGGATAAAAACAAATAATGTTTACCGAATTGAAAATAGAAAAAACGCTATAGAATACGCTTTAAAGATAGCTAAGGATCATGATGTTGTGGCAATTCTTGGAAAAGGTGCAGAAAATTATCAAGACATCAATGGGGTAAAGATTCCTTACAGTGATTATGAAGTGGTAGATAATTATTTCAAAACTATTAAAAAAAGCGAAGTAAATTATGATTAGATTACTTTTAGCTTTTTTGTCTAGTTTTATTTTGTCTTTGATATTAATGCCATTTATTATAAAATTTTTTAAAAAGAAAAGTGCCTCACAAACCATACTAGGATATGTAGAAAATCATAAAGACAAAAATGGGACAACAACAATGGGTGGTGTAGTTTTTATCATTACTACACTATTATTGGCATTCGTATTTATTGAATATGACAACGTTTGGTTTATGTGTCTATTAGTTAGCATATTCTATGGCATACTTGGATTCATGGATGACTATATTAAAGTCAAACACAAGCAAAACTTAGGATTGAGAGCATACCAAAAGATAATTGGACAGGCAGGAATTGCAATTATATTTTCCATTTTTATATATTTTTCGACTCAAGCTGGTAACATGTTCATACCATTTTCATTCAATTCCTTTGATATTAAATACTTCATTATTCCTGTTGTGATAATTGTCATGATTGCGTCTACTAACAGTGTAAATTTATTGGATGGATTGGACGGATTGGCTGGATCTGTCAGTTTTATATATTTAATATTTTTTACTATAATCACATCTACAATAGGTATTAATCTATATAATCAAGGTGAAACCTCTGCAATTATCAATAATATTGCCAATATAAATGTTTTATCTATGCTTTTTATTGGTGCAATACTGGGATTTTTAATTTTCAACACAAGTAAAGCAAGTATTTTCATGGGAGATGTGGGTTCACTTTGTTTGGGTGGCTATATTGGTGCCAGTTCTTGCATATTAGGATTGGAATTAATATTGCCAATTTTGGGATTATGTTTTGTCATCACTGCTTTGTCAGTAATCTTGCAGGTGGCAGTTTTCAAATTGAAACGAAAGCGAATTTTCAAGATGGCTCCTATGCATCATCACTTGCAGCTATCAGGACTTTCTGAACCAAAAATTGTTGCAATATATTCAAGTATTACATTGTCAATTGGGGTAATATGTATTATTTTCTACCTTTTGTAATATTTTGGATATAAAAAAATAATATTATATAGGTGGAATATGAAATTTAAACACAAAAACGTATTAGTATATGGAATGTCAATATCTGGAGAGTGGGTAAGTAAGTTGCTGTTGAAATTAAAGGCAAATGTTTTTTTATACGATGATAATAAACAAAAATTAAAATGCAAAAATATAGAGAACTGTTATTTTGTACAAGAATTAAATGAAAATCTAATAATTCAATTTGATTTTATAATAGTTTCACCATCTATCGAAAAGGATAATAAACACTTATTATTTGCAAAAAAACAAAACATTAAGATTTATAGCGAATTGGAGTTTGCTAGCATGTTTTGTAGAAAACTCGTGGCAGTCACCGGCACTAATGGAAAGACTACGACGGTTGAACTTATTAGTGCAATGCTAAATAAAAAGCACAAAGCCGTTGCATGTGGCAATATTGGATATCCACTATCTAGAGCTGTATTGGAGAAAAAGAATTATATTAAAGTGGTCGAAGTTAGCAGTTTCATGCTGGAAAATGCTGACACATTTTCTCCACACGTGGCAACAATTTTAAATATTGAACCCGATCATCTCATTAGGCATAAGACTATGGATGAATATACAAAATTGAAATATAGCATATTCAAAAACATAAAGCCACATGATTACATAGTCATCAATTTGGATGGCAATATCCATCCTACATTAAATAGTTTTACCATTACATATTCGTTAAAATATTTGGCAGATGTGTATATTAGAAATGGTTATATTTATCTTCATCAAAATAGAATCATTGCAATAAATGAATTGAAATTGAAAGGCAAACATAATTTATATAACATAATGTGTGCAATTTGTTTTGCATACGTCTACAAAGTGTCTGTAAAGCAAATTAGGGAAGCTTTGCTCAATTTTAAAAGTGAAGCCTTTAGAATAGAAGAAATTGGGGTAGTAAATGGAATTCATTTTATAAATGATAGCAAATCGACAAACATATCTTCAACACTTGCATGTGTGGAGGCAGTTAAAGGTGCAATAATTCTACTCTTAGGTGGGTCAAACAAGGGACTAGATTATAAAAAACTTTTTTCAAAACTTCCAAAGCGAATAAAGCATATTGTTGTATTTGGTGAGATATCTAATGCATTGATTGAAGCAAATGCTGAAAGTTTTGATATTAAAAAAGCGGATGATCTTGAAGCTGCTTTTCAAATTGCAATCAAATTGGCAAAGAAGAACGACTCTGTCGTGCTTTCTCCAGCGAGCGCTAGTTATGATCAATTTTCAAGTTTTGTAGAGCGTGGTAAATTATTTAATAAATTAGTGAGCGAATATGAAATTGTCACAAAAAAAGAATAGTTACATAATCTTAATATGCACGTTGGCTCTTGCGATTTTTGGTTGTATAATGGTGTATAGTGCAAGCAAATATTCAGCAAGCGTGAACTATCAAGACGAGTTTTTTTATTTGAAAAAACAGATTATAGGTGTCGTTATTGGGTGCATTGGACTGGCAATCTGTAGTTTTATAAATAATAAAGTGTATAAAAAATTTTATTGGGTTTTTTATATAGTAGGACTAGTTTTTCTGATTCTTGTCTTTATTCCTGGACTGAGCAGAACTAGCTATGGTGCAACAAGATGGATAGGTATAGGAAGTTTTACCATTCAACCTAGTGAGATTGCTAAATTCTGTCTAGTTTTCTTTTTGGCGGGATATCTGTCTGATGGGGACAAACTATCAAAGGTAAAACATATTTTAATCACTCTAAGTTTAGGTGGAATTTATTGTGTATTGATTATGCTCGAACCAAACATGTCAATCACAATGTGTGTCGCTTTTACACTCATATTTATGCTTTTCATAGGTGGTATGAGATTGAAAGTGTTCGGTATAATGGTTGTCCCAGCAATTTTATTGGTTGTTGTGTTGATTTTGGTTGAACCATATAGACTGAATAGAATTGTGGCATTTATAAATCCGTGGAGCAATCCGTTAGATGAGGGATATCAGTTGATTCAATCATTATACGCGATAGGAAGTGGCGGGCTGTGGGGAGTTGGACTGTTCAACAGTAGACAAGCCGAACTGTTTTTGCCATTCAGTGAATCCGACTTTATCTTTTCAATCATCGCAGAAGAATTGGGCTTGATTGGTTGTATCATAGTAGTGCTAGTATTTTTGATTTTGATAATCCATATTTTTAAAGTGGGAATGCGTGCGAATAATAAATTTTCTGCTTTCTTATGTTTCGGTATAGGAGCGCTGATAAGCATTCAAGTTTTGCTAAACATTGCAGTGGTTACAGGGTCAATTCCACCGACAGGCTTGCCTTTGCCATTTATTAGTGCAGGAAGCACCTCCTTATTTGTTTTCATGTCTGCTATAGGGGTAGTGATCAATGTCGATAGACAGACGATAAAAGAAAAATATATCAATTTTAACTCAAATTAAACTAAAATTTCATAAATATTATTATGAGTTATAAAAAACGTGATAAGTTTGTAATAACAGGCGGAAAGAAATTGGATGGTGAACTAGATATACAGACTTCAAAAAATGCAACACTGCCAATAATGTCTGCGTGTTTACTATCAAAAGATGCGGTATGTATAAAATCTTGTCCAGACATCTTAGACGTTGAAAACATGATTAAAATATTAAAGAAATTGGGTGCTAAAGTCTATAGGGTTTTAGACGATTTAATAATTGATGGATCGCAGATAAAAGATGTGTGTATAGATTATAATTTATGCAAAACAATGCGTTCGTCAATATTTTTATTAGGCTCGATTTTGGCAAGGTTTAAATCAATATGTATTACCATGCCAGGTGGGTGCAATATTGGCAAGCGTCCAATTGATATTCATATTGATGCGTTCAAACGACTTGGGGTAAAAGTGATTGAGATGAATGACTTTATATTTTTTAACGCATCAAAAGCCAAAGCGGGCAAAATACATTTGAAAATTCCAAGCGTTGGAGCCACAGAAAACATTGTCCAATTTGCTTCAATTTTGAAAGGGAAAACGGTCATATATAATGCTGCATGCGAACCTGAAGTAGTAGACTTGTGTAATTTCTTAATAAAGATGGGCGCTAATATTAAAGGAGCAGGAACGAAAAAAATCACTATAATCGGAGTTGAAAATTTAAAGGGTGTTGAGTATAGACCAATTCAGGATCGTATTGTATTGGGTACTTTATTAATAGCCACCGCAATATGTGGTGGTATTATACGATTGAAGGCGTCAAATATAAATCAAATTGAAAAATTAATTGAGATTTTATCGAGAATGGGTTGTCAAATAAATATAAAAAATGATATAATAACACTAGCAAGAGAAGGTCCACTAAAATCCATATCAACTGTATCCACTGGATATTATCCAGATTTTCCAACAGATCTTCAATCAATGCTTTTAGTTTTAAGTTGTGTCGTCGATGGGTCTACACAGATTAATGAAAGAATTTTTGAAAATCGCTTTTTGATTGTAAAAGAATTAAAAAAGATGGGTGCAAAGATTAAAATAGTTGATAAACATAAAGTGATAATTGATGGTGTAAAGACATTGACAGCGAGCAAATTAAAGGCTTTAGATTTGAGAGGTGGAGCAAGTCTGGTTTTGGCAGGCTTGGTGGCAAAAGGGACTACGATAATAGACAATGTTCATTTTATAGACAGAGGGTATTGTTATTTTGAAAAGATGCTAACTTCTCTTGGTGCAGATATCAAACGTATATGACCAAAAAGGCAAAGATCATTACTATTGCAATAGTTTTATCAATTTTGGCACTGATATTAATTTTATTCTGTGCTGTTTTTTGCCTGTACCGTCAAGATGTTGTGTTCATTGGAGAAAGGAATAATACAGTCAAAATTACAGACGAGCAAATTATTGAAACCGCAGGATTTAGGACTGGAAGATCAATATTTTCGTTAGATAAAGATAAAGCTATTGAAAACATTGAACAAACATATCCTTATTTGAAAGTTGTGCAAATCAATACGGTAAGTGCAATTAGAATTGAAATCAGAGTGCGTGAAAGATATGAAATGTATTATGCAGCTGATGAAATAAATCAAAATTATTACATTCTAGATGAAGAACTGAAAGTTTTACAAATTACAGATTTTGAACCGACGGGTATTACAAAGTTAGAAAGTTCACTTTTAGGAGATACAAATATCGACATCTTGGGAATCACTGGCAACACGGTCGTATCAGACTTTATAGCCAATACGCATTTTAGATCATTGACTGACAATCTGTTTGTTGCAATGTACAATACTGTAATGATTGAAGAAGATGGCGTAGATAGATACGTAACACGTGATGATATTAAAACATTGGTCACATATGTACAATTTGCTAGAGGATATACCTTGCAAGAAAGTTATGACAGAATTATCATAACTACATCAAGAGGATTCATAATTGATATAGGAAAACCTGATAGCAATCTTGAAAATAAAGTGAATATTTGTTTTAATGCAATTGATGCTTTGATTGAAAGAGGCGAGAGCGGTGGCACCATAAAAGTTACCTATTTGGACAATGGGGAAGAAAGATACAATTTTATACGGGACGATCAAACTTCGTCTGACCTGATATAAAAGTAGATGTTTGAAATTCTACTTTTATTTTTTTGTAAATATATTTGCCATTAATAATGGGTATTTAAAAATGTAATGCTACAATATATTGTGGTATTATATAAATTTTCTTTAAAAGTATAAAATAAATTATTATTTATATATTAAAATATTTGACTATTGAAAAAGCTTTTTGTATAATTATTAAGAAAAATTTAATGGGGGATTGGGCGTGTTAAACAATTTAAAATACGTATTAGACATTGGTTCTTCCACATTGAGATTGTTAGCCGTGGCGAAATTTGCTGGTAAATCGAGAATAATAGCCGAGGAAAATATCTTATACGATGGCTATATGGACGGCGAATTTTTGTCGGAAGATGAACTAACTAATGTATTCTCTCAACTTATTGACAAAATGCAGTTGAAGATACGAAAATCTATTCGTTCTGTTGTGATTGGTGTGCCTAGCGAATTTTGCGTCTGCGTGTGCAAACGTATTTCTAGAAAATTTGTTGATTTACATAAAATATCTAATGCGGACTTGCTTGATTTATACGAGAATAATGCAGATTTTGGAGATAGTGAAGAATATTCGGTCATCAATTATAGTCCAATGCAATTTACTCTGGATGATGATTTGAAGACCATGTCACCAGTAGGCAAACGCTCAACTTCACTTGTGGTTGATGCTAGTTTCATATTGGCTAAGAAATCATTTTTGCAACTGATGAATGAAAAATTAAACCATTTGGGCATTACAAACATTGATTTCATTTCTACAGCATTGGGTCAAGCTATGAATTGTGCAAAGGAAAACGAGGTCAATCAGCCTATAGCAATTGTTGATGTAGGACATATCAGTACGAGTGTCTGTGTGTATAAAGGAGAAGGATTGGCACTGCTTAGTTCGTTTTCTATGGGAGGCGGCCACATTTCTTCGGATATAATGCAAGTGTTGGGAATGAGTTTTAAAGATGCAGAGTTGATCAAGCGAAAAGTTATTTTAACTATTGAATCTGAGAAGAATGAGAATTATGAAGTGGTATCAAAGGGCAGTCTTATAAAGGCTCCAATCAATATTACCAATCAAATTGTGAGAAGCAGAATTGAAATGATTGCAAAAATTATTGGAGATATTTTGAGTATAGACAAAGTGTTTAATGGCATTGATGTTTACCTCACAGGAGATGGAATATCTAATTTCAAAGGCGTGAAAAATATATTGAAAGATATTACCGGGCTGAATATCTATGAATATAAAAATCCGTTTGACAATTCGAAAGATAAATTCCAAACGTCAAAAACGGGCTTGGCATCGCTTGCTGAAATAATTGTGTAAAGGAGTGAAATATGAACTTTAATGATACAATATGTGATATCAAAGTAGTCGGAGTTGGCGGTGGTGGCAACAACGCTATTAATCGTATGGTTGCAGCAGGCATTACAGGAGCGAAGTTTATTGCTGTCAACACAGACAAGCAGGATTTGATGATGTCTAATGCAGATGAAATCATTCAAATAGGCAAGGAGTTGACAAAAGGTCTAGGTGCGGGCGCAAATCCTGAAATAGGTAAAGCCGCTGCCGAAGAGAGCAAAGAAGATTTGATCAAGATGTTGCAGGGCACTAATTTGTTGTTTATCACCACAGGATTGGGAGGTGGCACAGGAAATGGCGCAGCACCTTACATAGCAAAACTAGCTCATGATATGGGGATTTTAACAATTGGCGTAGTGACCAAGCCATTTAAGTTTGAAGGCCCTAAAAGAGCAGCCAATGCAGAAAAGGGTATTCAAGAGATGAAACAATATGTTGATTCACTTGTAATCATTCCTAATGAAAAGTTGTACACAATTTTGAAAAAGGATGTTCCATTTGTTGATGCATTTAGATATGCTGATGATGTTTTGCGTCAAGCGATACAGGGAGTGAGCGATTTAATTGCAGTCCCAGGCTTGATCAATCTGGATTTTGCCGATGTTTCAACCATTATGAAAGGCAAGGGCATTGCACATATGGGTATTGGAAAAGGTAGAGGAGCAAACAAAACGATTGAAGCAGTGCGTCAGGCTGTTACAAGTCAGTTGTTGGAAACAAGCATTGAAGGTGCCACTGGAATTCTTATCAACATTACAGGTGGCAGAGATTTGACATTGTCTGAAGTGTATGAAGCAGTAGATTTGGTTCGTGATGTTGCAGACAAAGATTGTAATATCATTTTTGGAGCCAAAATCAATAATGAGTCGAGTGGAGAAACTGAGATAACAGTTATTGCGACAGGATTTGAAACCTATAACAACCCTCCATCACAAGAACCTGTGCCAGAATTTAAGGATAACAGTGCGGATTTCAAAGTCTTTACCTCGCAAAACGAAACCAAAGACGAAATTGAAGAAGAAATGTCAAGAGAAGAAGAAAAAAATGAAAGTACAGACACAGTCGAGGATATATCTATAAATAGCAAGAAGCCAATAGTTGATGATGATACAATTCCGCCATTTTTAAGAAAATTACGAAGATAAAAAACACACCCTGTAAATAGGGTGCGTTTTTGTCTATATTGAAATTTAATAATTTAATCATAAAATTTATTCATCAATTTTTCAAACAGTGCCACAGCAAAATACATAAGTGATGCAAGTATGCAAAGAATCACAGTAGCAGTCATCACAAGGTTTAGATTAAACACCTGACCACCATAGATGAGTAAATATCCAAGTCCTGCCTTGCTGACTAAATATTCTCCCATTATTGCACCTATCCAACTGAGTCCAACATTGATTTTCAATGTCGCCACAATATCTTTTAATGAATTTGGTAGTATTAGTTTGAAAAATATTTGGATTTTATTAGCTCCTAGTGATTTTGCAAGTGCTATCAATTGTTTGTCACAACTTGTGAATGAATTTAATATATTCATAATTGTCACTATAATCACTATTAGAATACACATAAATATAATTGCTTTGCTGCCTGCACCGAACCAGATTATTATTATCGGGCCGAGTGCTATTTTTGGTAAAGAATTTAATACGACTAAATAAGGTTCTAATACTTTTCGTAGAAAGTCACTATACCAAAGTATAAAAGCAATTACGAAACCAATACCGGTTGCAATAGCAAATCCTATCAAAGTTTCACTTAGTGTGATGCGTGAATGATAAATAAGTTCGCCACTATTAAATAATTGAACTATGGTATCCACTATTTTTGACGGACTGGAAAAGAAGAAAGAACTTATTATTTCGTATTTTGTAAGCACTTCCCATAAAACGAGGAAGAGTACAAGTATTGATATTTGTGTTAAATTTATTAGTATTTTTTTAGTTCTATATTTTCTTAGATAATCGTAATGAGATTTACTAAATTTCATCATTTTTTTCATTTTGTATTTCCTGCCATATTTGATCGAATAATATTTTAGCCTTATCCGTTTTCCTACGCTCAAACGGCGACATATCACTTTTAAATCCCGTTTTGTGTATTGCTTTAATTTTTCCCGGTCTAGCAGATAAAACTATTATTCTATCCGACATGCTTATTGCTTCATATATATCGTGTGTGACCAGTATTGCAGTTTTCTTTTCAGATTTGATGATTTCGAATACGTGATCGCACAATTCCAAACGAGTTTGATAATCTAGCGCACTAAAAGGTTCATCCAATAGCAACAATTCTGGTCTTAGGCTAAGCGTTCTAATTAGGGCTACACGTTGGCGCATGCCCCCGCTTAATTCATTTGGGTGTTTTTTCAAAAAGTCTTTCAAGCCATATTTTTTTGCAAGAGAAAGGGCATATTCTTTACGCTCTTTATTTTTTTGTCCTTTAATTTCCAAGCCAAAATATATGTTTTTTTCAATTGTTCTCCAAGGTAGTAAATTATCACGTTGGAACATGTATCCGCATAAATCGTCTTTTGGATTTGGGGTCTTATTCAAAACTTTTATCTCTCCGCTAGTAGCTTTTAATAAGCCAGCAATAAGAGATAATATAGTTGTTTTTCCACATCCAGATGGTCCGACAATTGATACGAATTCTTGATTTTTTATTTGAAAATTTATATCTTCTAGCGCTTTTGTTTCAGATTTAATGCTCTGATAAATTAAATTTAAATTTTTGATATCTACTAAAATATCGTTCATTTATTAGTTCATTACTTTTGTAGCAAACGAGGTGTTCACTGCATCGTTCCAGTCGACACGTGCTTTCAATTCGCCTGCATTTTCTATAATATCCAGCATATTATTCCATGAAGATTCTTTTAGTACAAAGCTGTCAGCATATGCACCAATGCGGATATAATTCTTCACTGATGCCAAAATTAATTCGTCACTTGTTGTGCTGAAAGATGGCTTCAATGAAGCTATTATTTGATCGTCATTTGCACTCATAAGGTGATCATAACCTCTTTTCAATGCACGCATGAATTTGTCTAATTTATCAGCATTATTTTTCAAATAATTGTCTGTTGCAACAAAAGTGGTATAAGGAATATCGCTCACTTCGTCTCCTAAAGCAGCAACGATATAACCAGTGCCGTCAATTTCGCATTGACTTGCTGTAGGATCAAACATAGTACAATAGTCTCCAGTTCCTGCGACGAACGATGATGCCGTTAGACTAAATGCAATGGATGTGTCGATAATCGTATCTACATTTTCTCCTAATTCATCACCTGGTTTTAATCCCTTTTGTTCAAGAATATATTGTAATGTCATAGCAGGCATACCACCTTTTCTTCCGCCGATGATATGTTTGCCTTTCAAATTTTCCCAACTGAAATTGTCACCTTCATCGGTTCTACCAACTAGGAATGAACCATCACAGGCAGTCAGTTGAGCAAAGATTATAGGGGCATTGGTCATACCATTATTGCGGACATACACTACAGATTCAGGTCCCATTAGACCAATATCTGCACTGTTAGAAATCAGCGAACTCATTACGGTATCACTTCCACCTGCATTCGTCAATTCGATTTCCAGCCCTTCGTCTTCAAAGTAGCCTTCATTGATTGCTACATAGAGCGGGGCATAGAATATAGAATGCGTCACTTCGCTGATACGAATTGTGTTATTTTCGTCATTCTTATTACCACAGCCAGTTAGCATGATAGAGAATATACCGACGAAAATTACTAATAAAATTGCTAATTTTTTCATTCATTCTCCTTCTAGGAAGATTTATAGTGGTTTAATCCTTCCATAATTCATTGTATGAAATAATCATCATCTTGTTAAATTTGAGTTTGATAACAAAACGATAAAAGAGTTTTGATCGAATAAAAAAATCAGATTATATAAAATTTCTCATTAAAAATAGTTGAAAATAATAGTATTTTTTGCTAAAATAAAACATAAAGCAGAGGTTGTTATGACTAGAAATGATATTTTTTATAAAATTTTGTTCGCTATATCTATAGCACTATTACCGATTGTTATATTTGCATATTTATATTTGCCAGAATGGTCAGTCAGTCTTATAATTGCAGCCATTTTATTGTGTAAAATTTGGATTGAATTATTTAGAGATAAAACTAGCTTTCAACATATAATAATTGATTCTGTGGCAAGCATTTTAATTTTTACAACTTTATTAATTTTCTTTGCTGTGATTGATAAAATTAATTTAGCTCTTGCAATAGTTACAATAGTTTTAATAGTTTTTGCTAATATTTATAAAATAGTTTTTTTCAAAAAATCTATGCCAGAGTTCATTGATGCGGTAGACTATTGCTATATGCTGTTTGAATGCTTGACCTTGGTTGCTTTCACTTTCTTGATATATTATTCTTTAGTGACCAACATTGGTTTGGTTGCAATCATTTTGACCACCGGTGTTTCAGTTTGTTATAAAATATATTACACTTTCAAATATACTAAGGTTAATAATATCTTCAAAATTTTTAAACGTAAAAAATAATTCACTATTGACAAATTGATCATTACGTGCTAGTATATACACAAAGTATAGGAGATAAGAGTATGAGTACAATTTTATCGTTCGTTAGTCCAATGGAATTTTTGTTAAGATATACGGTAATTACGGGTATAATTTTAGCAATCATTGGTGTGTCAATTTGCTTTATGGCAAAGCGAATCACTATGGCAAAAAGAAAACAGGATGAGATTAGCAAAAGTGATAGATTCTATATTGGACTTATCATTACTGGTTTATGCTTTATATTGATTGGAATGATCGTTATCGCTTTACCTATAGATG
This sequence comes from uncultured Clostridia bacterium, assembly GCA_946491735.1. Lineage (GTDB taxonomy): Bacteria > Bacillota > Clostridia > Christensenellales > UBA1242 > Onthoplasma. The sequence continues at coordinate 31,573 of CAMLYK010000004.1, forward strand.
CGACATTCTACAACTATTAATATTTTGTTGCTTTAATGATTTCATTAATACACATATTTTAAAATGCTTCATCGATGGAGCATTTTTTTATTTATTTTGAATTAAAATAATCTTTTATTTGAAAATAATTTGACATATTTTTACAAAATATGTTATAAACATAATAACAAATCAAAAGGAGTAAAAAATGAAAAAGTTTTTATCAAAAATGCCAGTGATGATCGTGTTTTTGTCGCTAGCGGTAGTAGGACTATTATTTTATATTGTTATGCTTGCACGACCTGTCAGTTATGGAATGACTTATACTTGGAATCACATTGTGACAGAGGCTGATGCTTCTATATTTGGTGAAGTGGGTTCAGAAATTAATATGACTATCAAAATTAAAAATGATGAGAAAATGGAACAAACATTGTCATCCGAAAATAACGGTGAGCCAGTTGAAGCTTGGATAGTTCGTAATGGAAACCAATTCATTATGATACCTGTGACAATGACGGAAGAAGAATATGATACTTTCGTAGAAGAATTGAAAGCAGATGAAGCAGAATGGAATGCAATATGGGCAGGAGAAGGTGAAGGTATGCCTGTATTCAATGTGAATGCTTTCGGTATTAATGTTGATTTGAATGGAGTGAACATTGATATGACTTGCACGGGAGCAATAGTGTTTGCATCTGTGTTTGGTGCGGTTGAACTAATACTTATAACCTTTGCAATCCTATCTACAATCTTTTATATAAAAGCTAGAAAGGATGGAACAGCAGAGGATTTATCTGATGTTGAACGAATAATTGACTCTCAATCTAACTAAATTTAGTTAGATTTTTTAATATTTCAAAATTAATATCAGAAATATTTATTTTTTCATATATATTATTGGTTTTAAATAATTTGTAAATTAATTTATAAAACATTAAAATTAATTATTTAATATATATTTTCTATTATTTTTTTAAATATTTTTATTAATTATTTATTTTTTTAAAAAATTATTTGACATATTTTTACAAAATATGATATAAACATAATAATAAAAACAAAAAGAGTTGTTTATGAAAAAGTTTTTATCAAAAATGCCAGTGATGATCGTATTATTATCACTAGCAGCAGTAGGGCTAGTATTCTACATTGTAATGCTTGCTCGTCCGATCAGCTATGGGATGACTTATTCTTATACGCAGACAGTTGAGACTGAACAGGATGCAACTGAATCTGGACTGCCAATTGGTTCAGAGGCTGGTATGTACATTAAATTTAATAGTGACTCAAGAGCAGTAGTTACCATGTCAGCAGGAGAAAATTCAATGACTACAGAGATGTGGGTCTTTCGCATTGGTAACAAGGTTGTAATACTTAATGCAGTTTCAGAAATGACTGAAGAAGAATATAATCAAGCAGTTGAAGCGATGAAAGCAGATGTAGATACTTTCAATTCAAATGCGATAGATATCAATGCATTTAGAATGGCAAGTGATGATGGTAGTGAAAACATGACGTGTAATGGTGCAATCGTTTTTGCAGTCGTATGGGCAGTTGTTGAAATAGCATTGATTGTATTTGCAGTATTGTCAACTTTATATTATGTTAAAGCGAAAAAGAATGTTTCAGATGACGCTGCAACTACTGCAGAAACCACTACAGACACTCAAGTTAGTGAATAAAAATTTTGCTAAAAAAAATCTAACGTTATCGTTAGATTTTTTTATTTCAAAATTACTATTAAGAATCAATTATTTGCTATTATAGGCAATATATTGTTTGATCAAATAAGCGTTTATAGACAAATCAAATTGAGCATTTAAAATGTAATAGAATCAAACACAGAGTTGGAAATAGGTTGAGTTGAACTAATCAATGGATCAACTATGCTACAAGGGCATAATCTATAGCAACAATTATTATTTACATTTCTGCAAACTGTATAGGCAGATAATGGAGTTGATAGGCTTGATACTCGAATACAATCACATCCTCCTATTCGATAGAAGAAATAAAACATAATTTACCTCCTAAAACATAATATTATATTAGTTGATTTTCTTGTGAAAAATATTAAATTGTGCGTTCAAAAATTTTTCTACCAAAATATGCTATTTTTTTTAAGAGTAAAATTAATCTTTCTGCATATTATACAATAGAGGTTAATATGAGAGAAATTGCCCTTGCCACAAAGGTGAGGAACAAGGAAATAATTGATTTTTTGCACGCACAAATGCAATCAAAAATTGATTTTTGTAAAACGATAATTACACGATACAATGATAATAATTTTAGTTATCTATTGTTTGCATGTGAAGATAAATTTATTGAACCTTGTGAGATGATATTGCGTGAAGTGATAATTGATTATATTGAGTCTATTTACAAGTTAAATTATTTGAAACAAAAGATAAAAAACCCTCTATCAAATTCATTGGCATTCAATGCATACATTAAAGTTTTAGCATTGTTTGACAAGTCTACAGACGAAACCGCTCTGAAAAAGATACTGATATTTAATCAAACATTTTTCATAGATAGTTTTTTGGAATTTCGGCTCATTCCATTGAAAAAACACTGGAATAATTTGGCAGAACTCAGCAGCGATAATTTAATGATGTTCAATTCAGGTACATTCATTGACCTTATCAGATTTTTGATAAACACGATGGACAATTTGGTATACAAAGTAAAAGTAATTTGCGATGGCGAACGATTTAGTATCTATAATATGAAAAACAAAAATGAAAAAATCAAAAAAATCGCAGAATGCAAAAATTCTATGGAACTTATTTCAAATGTATTGAATTCGTGTCCTAGTTATGTAGACATATATATCAATGGTAATAATAGTTATGAAGCAGTCAGCTTTCTTAGCAATGTTTTTACTAATAGGCTGAAAATTTTTATGAAAAATTAATTTATTTGAAAAATATATTTCATTTTGTCAAAAATAGAGATTGTATTTAAATATGCTTGACTAATTTGAATTGATATGATAACATAAAATTAACTAAATAGACTATTGATCAGACAAGTAGTTCATTGGTCAATTTTTACAGAGAGTGCCTGCCGGCTGAGATTGGCGCAAAACACCATTGAATGAAACCACTGATTAGGTCAATGCGAGTGAATTCTCGTGAAATGAGAGGGTATTTTACCAATTTGGGTGGAACCGCGGTTGAACAATCGTCCCGAAGCGACTGCTTGGGATTTTTTTATTTTTAGGAGGAATTTATGAAAGATGAAAAACAAGACATGTATCGTCACAGCATGAGCCATGTATTAGCAAAGGCAATCAAGACTTTTTATCCTAATGCAAAATTAGCAATAGGTCCAGCCATTGATAATGGTTTTTATTATGATTTTGACAATCTCAATATAACGCCAGAAGATTTTGACAAAATTGAAGAAAAGATGAAATCAATAATCGCCAACAATGAGGATTTTACTAGAAAAGAGGTCAGCAAAACTGAAGCACTTGAGATGTTCGTTGACGAGCCATACAAAATTGAACTCATCAATGAATTGCCGTCTAATGAAAAGATAACCGTATATTATACGGGCAATGATTTCTACGACCTATGCCGTGGTCCACATGTAGAGAATACAAAATTTTTGCGCGGATTTGCATTTAAAATCAATCGTGTGAGTGGCGCGTATTGGCGAGGAAGCGAAAAGAACAAAATGCTCACGCGTATTTACGTCTATGGATTTTTGAATAAGGATGATTTGAAAGAGTGTCTTCGCATAGAGGCTGAAGCGAAAGAGCGCGATCATAGAAAACTTGGAAAAGAATTGGGCATCTTCATGATGAGCGATTTGGTGGGTAAAGGCTTGCCTATGTGGCTTCCTAAAGGTTTTATTATAAGAAGAGAATTGTCTGATTATATCATTGACAAGGAAATTGCTTTGGGATATCAGCATGTCATGACACCTTCTCTTGGCAATGTCAACCTTTATAAGACGTCAGGGCATTGGGAACACTACAAAGATGATATGTTTCCAGTGATGGAGCGAGATGATGAAGCGTACGTTCTTCGACCAATGAATTGTCCGCATCATATGATGATATATAAAAATTTCATGCATTCTTATCGTGATTTGCCATTACGTTTGGCAGAAGTTGCCAATGATTTTAGATTTGAGGCCAGCGGTTCACTTTGCGGCATAGAACGCACACGTGCTTTCACTCAAAATGATTCACATATCTTCTGTCGTCCAGATCAAATTGAAGAAGAGATAGAAGGTGTCATCAAATTGATACTCGGCGTTTATAAAGATTTTGGATTCAAAGATTATTCATTTAGATTATCTTTAAGAGATAGAGAAAACGTTGAAAAATATTTTGCCAATGATGAATTGTGGGAAAAGAGTGAAAATGCACTTCGTAATATTTTGAAAAAGAGCGGAGCTTCGTTCTATGAAGCAGTTGGAGAAGCTGCTTTCTACGGTCCCAAAATTGATGTTCAAGTGAAGACTGCTTTGGGGCATGAAGTTACATTATCTACGGTGCAATTAGACTATCAACTTCCAGAAAGATTTGAACTAGAATATATTGACGAAAATGACAAAAGAGTGCGTCCAGTGGTTATTCACAGAGCAATTTTAGGTTCACTTGATAGATTCATAGCTTTTATAATCGAGGAAACAAAGGGTGTTTTACCTGCATGGCTAAGCCCAGTGCAAGTCAAGATTTTGACTGTTAATGAACATAATGTTGACTATGCTAACAACATCGCTGAGAGATTGAAAAAGATAGGGATAAGAGTTGAAAACGACCTTTCAAATGAATCAGTTGGAAAAAAGATTCGTTCTGCAGTGATTGAAAAAGCTCCATTCATTTTAGTCCTTGGTGACAAAGAGATGAATGAAAAGACTGTGGCAGTGCGAAAGAGAGGAAGCAAGGATACTTCAAGCATGTCATATGAAGAATTTGAACAAGAGTTGACAAAAGCGATCAAAGATAAAACATTATAATTAAAAAGAGCAAACAAATATTTCTTTGTTTGCTCTTTTTCTCAACAAAAAAGAGTTTTATGTTCAAAATTAAATGAAAAATTTGATAAATTTTTAAAAAATCTAATTTTTATTTGACTAGAAAATTTATAAATATTAAACTATCAATATTAGACATTTGTCTATTATTTTTAAGGAGAATAATTGTGAACATATTTAAAAAATTATATTGTAGGACATTTCAAGTTGTATTTAGGATAGCAATTCCAATTTTACCTTATCGCGAACCAAAAATTTTGCAAAACAATGAAGAAGTTGTCAGTGTTTTAATTGATAATAATGTGAAAAGTGTATTACTAGTCACGGATAAAGGACTTACAAATTTAGGCCTATATAAAGGATTGATAGAGACAGCAAATGAAAAAGGCATCAAAATATCAGTATATGATGAAACTGTTGCCAACCCAACCACTCAAAATGTGGATGAAGCATTAAAAGTATACAAAGATAATGCATGCACGGCTATCATTGCTTTTGGCGGAGGTTCTCCGATGGATTGTGCAAAAGCTACAGGAGCAAGAGTGGCAAGACCTAAAAAATCACTTGGCAAAATGAAAGGAATATTGAAAGTGAATAAAAAACTTTCACTTTTAATTGCTGTTCCAACGACGGCAGGGACGGGTAGTGAAACGACTCTTGCGGCGGTGATTACAGACAGTAAGACAAGGCACAAGTATGCGATAAACGATTTCCCACTCATTCCAAGATATGCAATGCTGGATCCAAATCTAACAGTTGGATTGCCAAAATTTGTGACAGCGACAACAGGTATGGATGCGCTCACACATGCTATAGAAGCTTACATCGGTCGCAGTACGACTAAAGATACACGCAAAAATTCATTAGAGGCTGTCAAGTTAATTTTTAACAATCTATTAAAAGCATATGAGAATGGTGGTGATTTGGAAGCTAGAAAAAATATGCTTCATGCTTCATATTGTGCAGGACTCGCTTTCACTAAATCGTATGTTGGATATGTGCACGCAGTTGCACATTCATTGGGTGGCAAATATAATGTTGCTCACGGTTTGGCAAATGCAATTATTTTACCATATGTTTTGAAAAAATACGGACGAAGCATATATAAAAAACTATGGGAAATGGGAGTGTATGCCGGACTTTTTGATAATGATACATCGAAGGAAGCAGGCGCAAAAATATTTATAGAAAAAATTGAAGAGATAAATAGAGCAATGAATATAGGTACTTCAATTCCGGAGATAAAAGATGAGGATATTCCATCTCTTGCTATAACTGCAGAAAAAGAAGCAAATCCGCTCTATCCAGTTCCGGTTTTATATACAGCAAAACAACTAGAAGATGTCTATCGAGAGGTAAAAAATGGATAAAGAAATAATATTAGAAAAAATTAAAAAACAGCGTGAATTTTTGGAAGAAAATTCAATGTTAAATTATAAAAATCGTGTAGAGGCATTGAAAAAATTATATAAAAATATCAAATTGATGACTCCTGAAATCAATGAGGCATTAAAAAAAGATCTAAACAAAGGCGAAGTCGAAACTTATATGGTTGAAATCGGGATGGTGCTTAATGAAATTAGTTATATGATCAAACATTGCAAAGAATTTTCAAAACCAAAAAGAGTTTCAACCCCACTTGCTCAGTTCCCATCCAGCAGTTACAAAGTTCCATGCGCGTATGGAATGGTGCTTATTATCAGTCCATGGAATTATCCATTTATGCTGGCGATTGAGCCATTAGTAGATGCGATTTGCGCTGGCAATTCAGCAATCGTAAAACCTAGCGAGATTTCACCAAATGTCAGCAACGTGATAGAAAAATTAATTGAAAAAACATTTGATCCAGGTCATGTTACTACCGTTTTAGGTGGAGTGGAGGAGTGTACATTCCTGCTTGATCAAGATTTCGACTATATCTTCTATACTGGTAGTACGAGAGTAGGTGAAATCGTCATGAAAAAAGCGTCAGAACATTTCACTCCGGTGACGCTAGAGATGGGAGGGAAAAGCCCTTGCATAGTTGATGAAACTGCCAACATCCCACTCGCTGCAAGGCGTATTGTGTTTGGTAAATTTTTGAATTGTGGTCAGACTTGCGTCGCTCCTGATTATATCTACTGTGATGAAAAAGTGAAAGATAAATTGATATACGAATTGAAACGACAAATCATATTGCAATATACGACCGATCCAATCAACAATTCAGAATATCCAAGAATGGTCAATCAGAAACAATATGATGCCATGCGATCGTTTATTAATGATGACAACTTGATTTTTGGTGGCAAATGTTCGGATGAAAAATTGAAAATTGAACCTACAATTCTTAGTGCGACATTTGATGATGAGGTTATGAAAGAAGAGATATTTGGACCTATCCTTCCTATTGTCACATTTAAGGATATTGATGAAGCAATCAAGAATGTAAATTCATTGAATAAACCACTCGCATTTTACGTCTTTTCATCATCAAAAGAAAATCAAAATAAATTCATCAATCGTTGTCCATTTGGTGGTGGGTGCATCAATGATACGATCGTACATATAGCAACACCAAACATGGGATTTGGAGGATTGAAGCAAAGCGGAATTGGGGCATATCATGGTAAAATTGGCTTTGATACATTCACTCATTACAAAAGTATTTTGAATAAAAAGACATGGTTAGATTTGCCAATGAGGTATCAACCATTCAACAAATTTAAGGCATTCTTAATCAAGTTGTTTTTAAGATAATCATTAAAATATTTTAAAAATTGTAAAAAATACCTAAATTTTTACTGAATTCTAATAATTTTTTGTTAATTTTATTAAATTTTTTTAAACATAAACAATATTTTTA
>CAMLYK010000005.1 GCA_946491735.1 uncultured Clostridia bacterium
ATTCTAAAGAAGAGAGGTAGGGGACAACCCCTCCTCTTTTTCTCTTTTAAAAAAAATTTTAAAAAATAGTTGACAATTATAAAATATTAGACTATAATAGCATCAGTTAAATAAAATTCTAAGCCAAAGACCACAAGTGCATTAGCGTAAAACCATAGGTTGCTTGTGTAGGAAGAGAAAAAGAATGTCGATTATAGTGTTCCTTTTGTCTTGGCAAAAGGAATTTTTATTTAAAGGCATAAAGGAGGATTAAAGTGTCAGCAAATCAAGAAGCTAAAAAAGTTGCGGTAGAAGAGATCAAAAAGTTGATTGAAAATTCGAAATCCATAGTTTTGGTTGACTATCGCGGTATCACAGTTAGTCAAGACACTGCTCTTAGAAAAGATTTACGCAATAACAATGTTACTTACAAAGTTATTAAAAACACTCTTTTCAAAAAAGCTTGTGATCAACTAGGCATCACTGGTTTTGACGAAGCGTTGAATGGTACAACTGCATTTGCGTTTGGCTTAGATGACGAAACTGTTGCTCCTAGAATGATTAAAAATGCTATGAAAGATTATACTACACTTTCTATCAAAGCAGGTTACTATAACGGTAAAGCTATTGATGAAAATGAAGTGAAAGTTCTTGCAAGCATTCCTTCAAAAGAACAACTTGTTGCACAATTATTATACGTCCTCAATGCACCAGTTGCTGGTCTTGCTCGTGCATTTAAAGCAATCGCAGAAAAAAAAGACTAATAGAATAAAGGAGAAAAATTATGACAACACAAGAAATCGTTGAAGAAATCAAAAAGAAAACCGCCGTTGAACTTAACGAGTTGGTTAAAGCATTAGAAGAAGAATTTGGTGTTAGTGCCGCTGCTGCCGTTGTTGCAGGTCCAGCTGTTGCTGGTGAAGCTGCTGCTCCAGCAGAAGAAAAGACAGAATTCACTGTCGTTATCAAAGAAGTGGGAGCTAATAAGATAGCTGTTATCAAAGCTGTGCGTGAAGCTACTGGTTTGGGCTTGATGGAAGCTAAAAACTTGGTAGAAAGTGCACCTGCTACTGTTAAGGAAAATGTTCCTACAGAAGAAGCAAAAGCTTTGGAAGCAGCATTGAAAGAAGCTGGTGCTACTGTTGAACTAAAATAATTCTTTATGCTAAAAAAAACAGCCGATAATACGGGCTGTTTTTTATTGTAAAAATTTTTAATATTTAAAAATTTGACACAATAAATTAAAACGTGTATTATATAATTAATTTATAATAAAAAATATTTTCCTAAAAAACGAAAGATGAATAAATTGAAATTGACAAAAATAAAAGATTATCTATTAGATTTGCTTTATCCAAGACATATAAAGTGTATTTTTTGTGGATCTGAATTGAATAGTAATTCATACAATGACACATGTGAAGTGTGTATGAAAACGCTTCCATTTATAACCAATTCTTGTATAAGATGTGGCGCTCCAACAAATGTTGACAATACGGGAGTGTGTCTAAACTGTAAGGCAAATAATTTTGATTTTAAACAAGCACGCAGTGTATTCGCATATAAGGATGATGTGATTTCTGTAATTCATAAATTCAAATATAGCAAAATGAAGTTTTTATCTGAACCTTTGGGAAAATATTTATGTGAGTTGTTTGCAACATGGGAAATCAATCCAGAAATCATAACAAGTATTCCTTTGTATAAATCAAAACTCAAAAATAGAGGATACAATCAATCAGAATGCATTGCACGCGTGTTGAGTGAAAATAATAATTTGCCATACTACGACCTATGTGCAAAAGTTGTGGACAACATAAGTCAAACAGAATTGGATCTAAAACAAAGAAAAGAAAATGTAAAGAATGTTTTTCAATTTAATAAAGAATACAAAAACTTGATTAAGGATAAAATTATTTTAATTGTTGATGATGTATATACAACAGGATCAACTTGCAACGAAATTAGCAAAATTCTATTATCAAATGGGGCAAGAGAAATTTTTATCATAACCATAGCACATGGTTTGGGTCAACAAAAAATGTAAAAAATAATTTTACAAAATAAAAATTAATTAAAAAAATAATTTATTTATAAAAAAATTTAAAAAAATTATTAAAAAACTAAATAAAAATAATAAAATTTATAAAAAAATCATATAATTGACTAAAATTATATGATTTTATTTTATTAAATACATTTTTAAAAAATATTTTAATTTAGATTTTTTATTTTTATAAATTAATTTTGACTAAATTCTTCTATTAGAAAATCTTTTAATAGAGTGTATCGTTTGGCAGTATAGTTGTTGTAAATCATTCGTGCTAAAATTTGTTTACTACCCACAAGTACTACCGTCTTTTTTGCACGAGTGATTGCGGTGTATAACAAATTTCTTGTGATAATGATTGGGGCACCTGGTACAAGCGGAATGACCACACAATCAAATTCACTACCTTGACTTTTATGTATAGTGATCGCATATGCCAGACTTATTTGATACAGGTCAGTTTTTGCATATTTACAAACTTTGCCATCATCAAATTTTATTGTGACTTCATGTGTTTCGGGTTCGATATGTTTGATATATCCAATGTCGCCATTAAATACACCAGTGCCTTCTTGTATACTGCCGTTAGGTTCGTATTTCACATACTTTTGTTCGTAGTTGTTTTGCATTTGCATTATCTTGTCTCCGACATGGAACTTTGAAAAGTCTGAATTGAGTTCCACTCCCGTGTAATGCGGATTGATGGTCAATTGCAGGCGCTTGTTTAAATTATCAATTCCGCACGGACCTGCTTTCATTGGAGCAAGAACTTGTATGTCTTCTGGTTTATATCCAAAATAATTTGGTAATCTTGTGCTCACAAGTTCGATTATGGTTTCACTATTGCTTATAAGATCCTTTCCCTGTTCGTAGAAAAAATCTTTGCTGGTATTATCAATAATTGGCATTTTACCATTGTTAATTAAATGTGCATTTGTAATGATGAGGCTATCGTTGCCTTGTCTGTAAATATTGATCAGTTGGGTGACATGTATACGATTAGATTCTATTAAATCTCGCAATACATTCCCTGCACCTACGCTTGGGAGCTGATCTTTATCTCCAACCATAATTATTCTTGTGGTAGATCGCACGGCTTTCAACAAATGATAAAACAATCCGACATCTACCATGCTCATTTCATCAATAATAATGACGTCAGCGTCTAGGGGATTATTTTCGTTTCTATGAAAGATTCCCTCGTTTTCGGTTGGATTCATTTCGAGTGCTCTATGAATTGTTTTAGCTTCCATTTTTGAACTTTCGCTCAATCGTTTTGCTGCTCGACCAGTAGGTGCGCATAATAGAACACGTTTATTTTGTTGTTTGAATAATTCCAATATGCATCGAACGATTGTGGTTTTACCCGTTCCTGGTCCGCCTGTAATAATAGATACGCCCTGCGTTTGACTTGCAAGGACTGCGTCAGTTTGCTCACCATTGAGTACTATATGGTGCAATCTTTGATAATGGTTGATGCTGTCAATAAAATTGGTTTTTTCTTCAAATTGATTGTATGAGAGTTTATACAACTTTCTAGCAATGTATTTTTCTTGGAAATAAAATTTCGTTAAAACTGAAATGTCTTCGCCATGATAAGTAAAATTTTTAATCATTCCTTCAATTTGTAAATAATCAATGCTTTTTTGAACAATTTCACGTTCATTTTCACTAAAATTTAAAATTTCTAGACAATTTTGCACCAAATTTTCACGCGGAAGATATGTGTGACCTTCTCGTTCACTATAGGTTTTCAAGGTGTATACAAGTCCTGCTTTGATTCGGTTTTCCCCATATAAGTCTATTCCCAATTTAATCGCTATTTTGTCAGCAGTGGTGAATCCTACTCCGTCAATATCTTCTATCAATTGATAGGGATTGTTTTTGATGATTTCAATAGTTTTATTTTTATAAACATTATAAATTTTTATTGCCATGTTTGTGCTGATGTAATGTGATTGTAAAAACATTATTACATTTTGCATCTCTTTCATGTCATTGTACGCGTTGGATATTTCGATTGCTTTTTGTTTGCTAATTCCTTTGATTTTACTCAATTTCACGGGATTAAATTCTAAGATAGTGAGTGTGTCTTCTTTGAATTCATCCACTATCTTTTTTGCAGTTACTGGTCCAATACCATATATCAATCCGCTTGCTAGATATTTTTCAATAGCGGGCAGGCTGGTTGGTTCAACGATTGTAATATCATCTGCCTTGAATTGTTCTCCGAATTTTTTATTTACTACGAATTCTCCAGTCAGTTCAAGAGTTTGTCCTTCAAACACTTCAGGGAAATTGCCAACAGCAGTAATTTTTTTCTTATCACACGAAAGATTGACGACTGAATAGCCGTTTTCTTCATTTCTAAACACAATATTTTCAACAGTGCCAGTGATTTTCATATTTTTAATATTATAACAAATTTTAAATTTAATCAATATTTTGACTTGATTATTTTTTGATAAAATTACTTTGTGATTATACAACGTATATATTACAGCCAACGAGAATCAAAGGGTATTAAGCTAAAAATTGAATCTTTGACATATATAAAAATAATTTGTTTTCATATTGACAAGTTTAGGTTTTGGTGTTAATATAATCCATATATTTGATTGGAGGTTTGATATGGCCAATGAAAAAATACAGCAACCGAAAGAGAATGATCAAGTTAAAGAAATAAAACAAATAATATTTTTATTATATAAGAAAAAGGAAAGTATTCCATTTAATCAAGTAATAAATATCATATCAGATTTTGAATTAAGTGATGAAGTAAAAAATGAATTTTTTATGTATATTGGCAAATTAATTAGTAAAAATAAGGTTTCATTTACGAATTTTTTAAAAAATTTGTATAAAACTAAGCAATTTACCTATTTAAAAAATATGTTAGAAGCTGTTGACAAATTGCCTATATCATTTGATGATAAAAAAGATATCTTTTCTAATCTGAATAATTTTGTTTCGACAAAAGAAGATAATGTGATAAAAAATAAAGAAGAATCAGCAAAAATCAAAAGGAAAGAAGAAAAAGCAAACACTAACGAAAATCAGACTCAAAATGATAAACAACACGATACTGACAAGCCTCATCAAAATGGTATAAATAAAAGCGCTAGTGATGTGAAAAGTTCAACACAAAAAAATAAAACCAACACAAAAAGGCAAATAGAAAAACAAGAGGCGCAGAAACAAAATGTTGAGGCTGATAATGGACAAAAGATAGATATTGGCAATGAAATTCAGGATCAAACTGTAGAGGAGAATAATATGGATAAACTTGTTAAGAAAAGCGGAAACAGACGTATGAAAGAAGAAAAGCCAAAACGCTTAACACAAGAAGAAATTGATAAAGAGATAAATGATTTGACACATGTTGGCACAACTTCAGCTAATAGAGCAAATAGAATCAATAATTTATTGTCAAATGTAGACTATCTTTCATATGAAAATATAGAAAAGATAATCAAGCCATATGCGTTTACTTCAGATGACTTATATCTATTCGCAGGAAAGATCAATGGATTGCATATCAGTCTTCAAAGGAAAGCAAAGACTGAGGGTGAAGAAGCCCAAAAGACTTATGAAATAGTTGAGAAAGGTTTAAAGTTAGACAAATTAGATAAAAACAAGGTCAGCAATTTTATCGCTGAAAAGTTGTTAAAAAAGACAAATAAAGCAGACATCTATACAATATATTCTTTTATCCAAAACGTCAGTCATGTGGATAAGACCACTAAAAATAAATTAATCTCAAAAATTTATGAACTTGACAAAGATGCATTAAATAGTATAAAAGAGAGCAATCACGGTTCTATAGATCCAAAAGTTGAACAAGAATTGATAAATTTGAGTAAAAAAGAAGAAAGTTTAAATAAAGTCGATTAATCTAAAAGAGAGTTACATGCTCTCTTTTTTATTAATAATGTAAAAAATCATATGAATATTGTGATTTAAATAAATTAAAATAAAACAGATTTAATATCTTTCGAATAAAAATTTTAAAAAGTTTGCAAAATAAAGCCTTTTTTTATAAAAAAAGACGAGATTGACTCACTTTTATTGAAAAATTAAAATGGGTATTGACAAATTTCAGTTTTAGGTTATAATAACAATATCAAATTTATTGTGGGGAAGGAATTATGAAAAAGTTTTTAGTTTTTCTAGTAGCAATAGTTGTTGTAGTATGTATTGGTCTTACTACATATTATTTTTTGCGTAACGACGAGGCTATTGATTTTAAAACAAAACAGATATATTGCAATGTTGGTGACGTTATCACACTCGATGACCTTGGTTATACGGTATTTAAGGAACATAGAAATACCACTTATGATTTCAACGCAGGTGGAGATGAAGTTACCGAATATATCTATTACAATGCTGACAATGGATATTATATCGCAAATAAGGGCGGAATTGTCAATCTTGTGATTACTACATCTAATAGTAATTATCCTGAATTTACAATCAATGTTCACATAGGTGACGGTAGTGAGGAAAATCCTTATTTCATAGATAGTCAAGCAGATTTGCAAAAAATAGGGGACACTTATTCTCTCAGCTCAAATTATGTTTTGAGAGCAAATATTACCTTAACTAATGAATTTATTCCTATTGGATATGTTTTAAATGCTGAAACTGATATAGAAGTTGATAGTGGATTTTCAGGCACATTTGATGGCGATGGATACACTATTAGTGGTTTGAACATAATAAATACTAATAATTATACTAATGCAGGATTGTTTACACAATTAAATTCAGGAGCAAGTGTTACTGATTTGAATTTAAGAGATATAACAATTTCTGGAGAATATCAAACAGCTGGTGCGCTGGCAGGTATGGCAAACAATGCGACAATTGCTAGAGTTCAAGCAACAAATGTCAATATCTCAAACAATATGTCTAATTCAAAGACTGGTGCATTGATTGGTAGTTTAGCTGGTGCTAATTCTAGTTTGACAATTTCAAGTGCACAGGGAAGTCTTTTGATTGGAAATACAGAAGGTTCAACTATTTCAGCTTCTGTAGGTGGTTTGATTGGAGAAGTTGATAAAGCGACAGTTCAAGCAACTTATGCAGACACGGAAATTACAGCAAATAACGTGAATGGTGACGTGGGTGGATTTGTTGGTAAATTTATCATAAGCACCAATAACGGAACTATTAGAGAATCATACTCAGTTTCAACTAGTGAATATGCTAATTTTGGAGCATTTATTGGAACGATTGAGCAGGACAATACAGATTTTGTATTAGAAAATGCTAATCAATTGAGACATTTGATCGGTAACTATGTTTATACTAACGGAAAAGCAAGTGTGAATAGTTATGACGATACATTCTTCACTAGAGGATTTTATGTTGAACTTGATGGTCTATACTTTATAGTTGGCTTTGAAAATCTATCTCAAATGATGACAAACAGCGAATATGTATTCTATGCTATTGACGGAGACAAAACATTATGGGACACTTCAGCATGGAATATCACTGGAACAAATCTACCAACCTTGAAAATGACCAATGCTACTTTGAGCTCAATTTCAAATGCATATTTCATGGTAGATGTTGAAGAAGAGACAATTGGATCACCTGAAAACTCACCAGAACAAAATGCTGCTGCGTTCTTGGCTTTGATTGAAAATGATCAAATAGTCAATAAGAAATATCGTTTAGGTGGAGATATCAATTTATCTGGAACTTGGACTCCTGTTGAATTGATCAATAGTATAATTGATGGTAACGGATTCAAAATTACAGGTTTAAATTTGACAACGAATGATAATGGAAATGTTGGATTATTCTCAGTGATTGATAATTCTACAATTACAGATTTGACACTTGAAAACGTAGTAATCAATTTATCTAATGATGCAACCAACATTGGAGCATTGGCTGGTCAAGTGATATCAACATCTATAGATAGCGTATCAACTATTGATAATGTGAAAGTGACTTATTCTAGTGCGACTGTTCGAGGTACGAACTTTGGTGGCTTGGTGGCAATTTTGGATGATAATTCAATTGTAACCAACAGTTCGGTTGAAAGTTTGATTTTATCAAACAATACTTATGTAAACAATGTCGGCGGATTGATCGCAAGAATCGTAGAAGGTAGCTTGAATAATTCTTCTACACTTGGCATTACTATATACGGCACACAAAATGTTGGTGGTGCAGTGGCAGAAAATAATGGCACAATTGAAAATATTACTGGTAACGCTGTTGTGAGATATTCTTCAAATAATTCAAATTCATATGTTGCAGGTATTGCTGCAATCAACAACAGAGTTGTATCAAATTCATCTTACGATGTAGAAATTGTAATAGATGCAGCTAACAATGGTTTACGAGTTGGTGGAGTGAGCGCGTTCAACAATGGAAACATAAGTAATATAACTTTGACAGGCAATGGCATTACCATCAATCAATCAGTGACAGCTTCTGAAATCTATGTGGGCGGAATCGTTGCGGACAATAATGCTGAGATAACAAACGCATACAATTTGATGAATAGCATTGGTTCATATTTTGAAGGCAGGAATTATTACGTAGGTGGAATTGTGGCTAACAATAATGGTACAATCACACAGTCAATAGCAGGATCAGATATATATGGTAACTATGTTTCAGGTGTGGTCGTAAATATGACTAATGCAAATGCTAGTGTAAGTCAAGTGTTGGTTGGCGAATTCAACCCTGACACACGCGCTATATCAGAAAATTATATTACTGGTGACAAATTCGTGGCAGGAATTAGCTATAACTTCACTCATGGAACTATGACAGATATTCAAGCAGTAAGCAATCTAGAGGGTAGAATCAATGATACTAAAACATCTTTGGTAGTTTTGATCTTCCCTAATACTGCAACATTGAGAAATGCTACTATCAATAGTTCATTGAGCGGCTCTGGAGATTTCTATCGCGAAACATGGAAAGATTATACAACTTCAGGCACTGCAGATAATTACAATATTTATGCAAGCACATCTGCTTCAGGTAGAATGGAAAGTGTAGTTATAAATATTGATAGAGCTAGACAAAATGGCATTTCAGATATCATATCAGCTGAAATAAGAGAATCTCAATGGAACAATTCATATGCTCAATCTAACAATAACAACAATGTGAAAGAGGTCAATTCAGATGAATTTTCAAATTGGACATCATTCACTGGTACACACACATTGACTGCAAGAGTCTGGTATGTATTTGTTCCGATCACTAGAGAATATGTGAGAGAATTGACATTCAATTTCGGAATTTGGACACAAGATAATGGTATTAGATTGACATTCTTGGCAAACGTTTAAAAAAGCGAGCAATTAGCTCGCTTTTTTGTTTCAATATCCTTAATTAATTTAAAAATTATTTGTTTAATTTTAGACGATTGTTTATAAAAGCAAAAAAAATCTGCATAGTATTGAACTAATGCAGAAGTGTACTGAGACTATTGATTATTTTTTTCTTTCTCATAAGCAGCCAGTACAGCAGAACTAATTTGTTCTCTTGTCTCAGTGTTAGATGGGTGTACTATATCTCTGTACTCGCCACTAGGTGCTTGCTTTGATGGCATAGCGATAAAGTTGCCATTGGTGCCTTCAATAATCTTCACATCGTGCACAACAAATGCATTATCAATCGTGAATGAGGCAACGGCCTTCAACTTGCTATCATCTTTGCTGACCAATCTGATTCTAATGTCTGTGATTTCCAAGTCTATTCACCTTCCCCTTTTTTAGATTAACTACAATGTAGTCATTATTATTTTACCTAATATAAAAATATTTTGCAAATGTTTTTCAATATATTTAAATGCAATTTAAAAAAATTTTGACATTAAATTTATACCCATTTACCAAACACAAAATTTATTCATATATGAAAATAGGTATAAATTTATGAAAAAAAATTATCAATCAGTTTTATTTTTAGGTATAGGCGGAATAAGTATGCATCAATTAGCACTTGCATATAAAGAAAAAGGATATACGGTGTATGGTTACGATCAAAAGGAGAGCAAGTATACAAAAATTTGTTCGGATGCTGGAATAACTGTCACAAATAGATTTAGACGAGAATTCTTGCATGTAGATTTTTGTGTGAAAACTGCAGCCATAAAAGACAATAACAAATACATTATAAATTTAAAAAAATTAAAATGTCCAATTTACGACCGGGCAGAAATTTTGGCAAAATTGTGTGAGGAATTTAAGTGCGTGATTGCCATAGCGGGCACACACGGAAAGAGTACAACCGCCAGTTTGTTGTATGAGATTTTGCGTACAGCAAATAAAAAAGTTTCTTGTCATATAGGTGCGGATGTATTTGCTCCTCGATTTAAATGCGGAGATGATTATTTGGTGGTAGAGGCGTGTGAGTACAATAAAAGTTTTTTAAAATTAAGACCTGCAATCTCAGTAATAACAAATATTGAAGCGGAGCATTTGGATACTTATAAGAATATATTTAATTTAAGATCTGCATTTTTGACATTTTTAAAACATGGACTGTTTCGTTTCGTATATTTTGATAGCGGAGTAGAATATTTAAAAAGGATCAAAGGTGTAGAATTTGTGACCAAAACTGACCTCAAAATTAATCCTAAAATAAAAGGTGAGCATAATTTAAAAAACATTTCACTTGCAGTCGCCGTTGCTAAGTTTTTAAAAATAGATGAAAAACAAATAACCAAAACAGTAAATTCATTTTCGGGCATCCCAAGAAGATATGAATATTTAGGTTTATACAAAAGCAAAAAGATATACATAGATTACGCCCATCATCCCAGTGAACTAAAAGCATTTATAGATACGTTTTCAACTGAATTTAAAGAATATAAAATAGTGTTTCAACCGCATACATATTCGCGTACGAAAATGTTTTTGTCCGAATTTGTTGATGTGTTAAAAGAGGTAAAAGATCTATGTATTTTCAAAGAATATCCTGCTAGAGAAAAGCCGAGTCTAGGACTCAGTGCACACGAATTATATTTAGAGATAAAAAAGTACAACAAGAATGTAAAATATGTTGCGAGCATTAAAAATATACTCAATTTTATAGGAAAAGAGCGTGCAATCGCTTTTGTTGGTGCGGGAGATATCGATGAAGTGGCAAAAAAGATTATCAAAAGTTATTCAAAAAATGGTTGACAAATGCATATTTTCAAGTTATAATCATGTAGCTAGAATAATTAAGGAGTAGTTATGAAAAAAGATATCCAACCTAATTACGTTGATGTTACTTTTCTATGTGCTTGTGGCCATGAATTTAAAGGAAAGACCTCAAAGCCAGGAGTGAAGGCAGGCGATACAGTGAAATTGGAAGTGTGTGACAAATGTCATCCTTTCTTTACTGGTCAGCAAAAGCTTGTTGATACCGAAGGTCGTGTAGATAGATTCAATAAAAAACATAAATTGAAATAGCAATTTACGTGTCTTTTTTGCACGGGCAGATTAGACACGTATTTTTTTATGTATATGAAATTAATTAAACTGAGAAAAGAACTTAAGGATTTGTATATTCAGCAGGACAAAGATCCTGCTGATGTTGATTTTATCATATCCGAATTACTTCATGTGTCGCGAACAGAATTGAATCTAATTGAAAATGTAGACGACCAAGAAGAACAAATCATACGTGAATATGCTTTAAAAAGGCTCAACACAGATATCCCGATTGACAAGTTGTTCAATAAGGCATACTTCTACGGCTTGAATTTTTATATAGATGAGTTTGTTTTATCTCCACGTCAAGACAGCGAAATTTTAGTGGACACAGCAATCAAGTACATTAAAGAAAATGAGTACAAAACATGTTTAGACATGTGTACAGGGAGCGGGTGTATCGCCATAGCTATAAAGAAAAATACACAGATTGATATGCTAGCCAGTGATATATCAAACAAAGCATTGCGCGTTGCGAAAAAAAATGTTAAAATAAATGATGTAGAGATCGAATTTGTAAAAAGCGATATGTTTGAAAAAGTGGAAGGGAAGTTTGATTTGATTGTTTCTAACCCTCCGTATATTGCAAGTGATGATATAGAGTACTTAGACAAAGAAGTCAGAGATTATGATCCATTATTATCGCTTGATGGCGGAGATATGGGCTTGAAATTCTATAATGAAATCCACAATGAAGCGAGAAGACATTTGAACGACCATGGCATGTTGATTTTGGAGATCGGTTATGATCAAAAGCAACTAATAATATCTTTATTTAATGATTTTAATTTGATTGAGAGTGTAAAAGATTTGAATGGAATAGATAGAGTGTTGGTATTTACAAAATAGTGAGGAGAGATTATGATTAATAAAATGAAAGGAATTAAAGAAAAATATGATATTTTAACGCAAGAGATTGCGGATCCATCTATAATTGCTGACACAAAAGTATGGCAGAAAAAAGTAAAAGAACATTCCTCTCTACAACCACTCATGGAAGAATATGAAAAATATGAAAAATTGAATAAAGATTATGAAGATGCAAAAAATTTAATCGAAACAGAAATTGATCCTGAAATGAAAAATATGCTCAAAGACGAATGTGAAGATTTGAAGAAAAAAATTGAAGATAGCGAAGAACAACTGAAAATACTTTTGCTTCCAAAAGATGAAAATGATACAAAAAATGTAATTTTAGAAATCCGAGGTGGAGCAGGTGGGGAGGAGAGTGCACTTTTTGCCCATAGTTTACTGAGGATGTATCAAATGTATTGTGACTCACATAAATTCAAAATGGAGATAATGAACATTGAAGAAACTGAACTTGGAGGCATAAAAGAAGTTCAAGCGATGATAAAAGGTAAGAATGCCTATGCAAGATTCAAATACGAATCCGGTGTTCATAGAGTGCAACGCGTGCCAGAAACGGAGAGCCAGGGAAGAGTGCATACTTCTACCGTTACTGTTGCCATTCTGCCAGAAATGGAAGATACAGATGTAGAGATCAATGACAAAGACATTCGTATTGACCTATTCAGAAGTAGTGGGGCGGGCGGTCAGCATATCAACAAGACGGAATCCGCTATACGAATCACACATTTCCCAACAGGAATTGTGGTCAGTTGCCAAGATGAACGCAGTCAGACACAGAATAAAGAGAAAGCTTTTGCCATGCTTAGAGCAAAAATTTATGACTACTATCAGCAGCAAAAAGAAGCGGAATACAAGCAAAATAGAAAGAGTCAAATCGGTACAGGAGATAGAAGCGAACGAATCCGCACATACAATTTCCCACAAGGCAGAGTGACTGATCATAGAATTGGCTTGAGTCTATACAATATTGAAGATTTCATGAACGGAGATCTTGATGAGATGATTGATGCACTAACTCTTGCTGATCAACAAAAGAAATTGAGCGAACAAGAAGATTAAATGTCACACCACTTTAACGTGGTGTTTTTTTATAAAAATAGAATTTAAAATAATCAAAATTCAGATATTTTTTCGTTTGCGAATTTTGAATAACTATGTTATAATTTAAACAGGAGAAATGTATGGCTAAGTATTTGAAACAAGATACTGATCTAGGGTATGTGGAAGATAGTGCAGAAATTGAATACTTGAAATTCAACAATCTGCGCCACTCAATTCTTGGTTATATGTGGGGGGATTTCAATTCGGAAGGAGAATATGTTATATCTCCTGAAATTCAGCGTGAATTAATTGCAATGCCTAAATATGTGGTTGATACTATAGACAATATTGACATTTGCCTCAGTACTATAAAATTTGACAAACAGATCACCTTTATGGTGACAATGGAAGGTGATCGTGCTACTCTTTCATTGGTGGAGAAAGTGAATTTTGAGGCTAATAACAAACTGAATAGTGGCACATATAGCAATATCAATGAATATATTTTAGACGAAGTTGAAACGTCTGGAGTGATAGATAAAAACGCTTTATATAGGCGTTGGAACATAGTCTTGGTACCGGGTCAAATTTTGGACATCTTTCATATGGATGAAGAAACTTTGGCAGTATATATTGGACTAGTGAATAGATTTAAATATTTGATCAAATCCAATGAAATATTATTAAAGAATGAAGAAAAAATTGAAGAGATTGAGGCTGGCTATTTTGTAGGTCTATTAAATATAGTGGACCATTATCCTAAATTGAAAGAAGTGGTTGATCAAGAGTTGTCAAAAACAATTGAAGAGAAAAAGGAATTTGTACGAATAGATAGACCGAATTTTGCAAAGACGATCAATGAGATTATAGAAAAGGCAATTGATAATAATATCAATTTGCTGACCGAAACTGAGCAAAAAGAATTCCAAGCGGAAAAACACAATATCCAAGTAGAGCATAACATCAAGATTCAAGATGCAATTGACTACAAGACTGAAACTATTGAAATCAATGAAGAACATGTCGGCAACGAAATCACTGCAGAAAAAAAAGACAAGATCGTTCTAGAAACCTTCAATGAAGAAAAAAATCAAACCATACTAGAACTTGCACAAAATAATTTAAAGTCAGAAAAAGAAGTAATTGAAAGAAATGCAGAAGAAGCAGTTGCTCTAAATTCGGGCGTTCACAAGAGAGAAAACAAGACTGCCGATCAACAAGCAGGGAAAGTTTCAGCAAAAGAGCAGGGCATCTCTAAACTAATTGAAGACGTACTGGGTGGAAGCATAGGTTTGACACAAGTGAAAGTCGGTCAAAACAATCAAAATGCTCCGATCTCAAATCGCGGCAAGATGATCAATGCTTTGTTGTCAAGAAATGTTGATGTGAGGAAAAATATTGGTGAACAAACAGCGAAGGTAATAAAGGAAAATCAACCAAATGTTTCGCAAGTCAAAGAAGAGAATAAGGCGGCTGTTTTAGACTCAAGTCAAGAGGCAAAAGCCCCAGTGAAAAAACCTTCTGCATCTACAAAAGCTAAAAAACCTCAACAGAAGAAAGCTGTAAAAAAGTCGGATACCAATGCAGCAAAAGCACAGACGCAACAGGGGAAAGGACGTCAGACGAAAGTGCCTGCTAGAAGAGAAGAGGGCTTGGTAGCGCGCGCTTTCAAAGAGAAGGCACAGGAAGTTTCATCCAATTCTCAAGAAGAGGGTACTCTTGCATCACGATATGCTCAAGGGTTGATTGATAAAAAGAGAGTTAAACAAAAAGATGAAATAGAAAATATTGAACAAGCAGATACGCTTTTGACATCGAACAAAATGAACAATCTCAGAGGTAGACAGACTCATGAAGTTGTCAAAACAAAGACTCAAGTGACTTCAGTTCTAAATACAGATACCAAATTAAATACGAATCCTGAAGATACACTTTATGAAGAAAATGAAGATGACAAAATTTTGTCACCAACAAATGAATGAAACGTTATAAAAAACGCTCTGGCCGAGCGTTTTTTATTTTACACATTTAATGAATTAATATAACTTAAACCATCCAAACATTTTTCAGAAAGAAAATCTGCAAATTGAGCAACGAAACCTTTTGCTGAGAAATCATCACTGCGTTTGATCTTTGCAACATATTGAGCAAATTCCATATTTTCACCCAAGACACTTTCAACATCAGACAAAATTGATTTCATATTAAATTTGTAATTTTTAGGTATATAAGGCTCAACATCTCCGTGCAAATTTGTAATTATAAAATTCATTGGAGTACCACGCCAAGATAATGCCTTTGGGTACATAGATTTGTTCGCAGAATTAGGAATAAATTTATCCAACTCAGTGCTATACTCTTTCACTATATCCCAATTAGGATTTTCAGCATGAGTGAAATATCTTTCAAATAATTCTTTATCGCTCAATTTC
Organism: uncultured Clostridia bacterium; assembly: GCA_946491735.1. Classification (GTDB taxonomy): domain Bacteria; phylum Bacillota; class Clostridia; order Christensenellales; family UBA1242; genus Onthoplasma. Next base: position 15,837 of record CAMLYK010000005.1, read on the forward strand.
TGAATTTTTTGAGCAGTAGCTGAATTCTCTGGGTCAAATTCATAATCTATAAAATCTTGCTGTGTGTATGCCATAATTTCACTCCTTAAAATGATTTATTTTTTATTCAACAGAATTCTAACATATAATTTTTTATTTGTAAATACCTTTTTTGAAAAAAATTTAAATTATATCTTTTAGTTCATTCTATATTCTATATGAATTATAAATCTATTTTAAAACTAAATGATTAAACTTTATATTAAAACATTAATTTTCAATCTCTTTTTATTTTTTGTAATTTATTGGATCGTATGTTTTGTTCATCACTTTTAGTATTGTGGGAAAACTATCATCGTCAGCTGACTTGTTGTTATGTAGTTTTCCACATTTGCTACACCTGTACTGTATTATATATCCCTTTTTCCCACTAATTGTGACATCAATGGGGAAAAGTATTCCTCCGCATGAATTCGCTCTGTCCCCAGGATTGATATCCACATGTAGAGAAGCAAGGCAATGCGTGCAATGGTCACGAGATGTATATTTTAATTCTGGAACGAGCCTACCACACCAAGCGCACACAAAACTATTATCATTCTTTTCAAATTGTTTCATAACTGTAGTGTAACAAATTTTATTTTGAATGTAAAGTGGCTCATGATAAGTATCAACTAAAAAGGTAAATTATAGATAGATTTTTAATATATAAATTATTCAAAAAAGTTATGAAAAAGGGTTGACAATCATTATTTTCTTTGATAGAATAAAAATGCTGATTAATGGTTTGACGCATAAGGTTGCATTTGTTAGCAAGCGACAAATGGGAATTTATGTTGACCTAGTCCGGTTGGACGCCGACAAAAAATATAGGGCATTGCCCAATTTATTTTTGAAGATCAGCACTTTACACTCGGCACAGTGTAAATGCGAGCAAGTGCTAAAGCAAACTACCGCTATACGCTTTGACATGCTGTACTGTATAATGATTGTTTTTTAAAGAATTAAAAACTTGAGATCAAGAATCATTATACAATCAGTATGGGCAAAATTGGTGTAAAGCAAAAGTCGGTTTAGTGTTGACTATATATAAAAGGAGAGAAAAAATGGCAACAACAAAACTTAGAATCAAACTTACATCATACGATATAGGTTTGCTAGAAAATGTAGTATCAAGAATTCTTGACACTGCAACAAAGTCTGGATGTAAAATTTCTGGACCTGTTCCACTACCAACAAAAAGGGAAGTGGTGACAATTATCCGTGCTACGCACAATTACAAATATTCACGTGAACAATTTGAATCTCGTACACATGTTAGATTAATTGATGTGTTCGCACCTAATGCAAAAGCAGTTGATACATTGCTAAAAATGAATGTACCTGCTGGTGTAGATATCAAGGTAGAACTATAAGGAGGGAACTGTGGAAAAAGCGATTATTGGTAGAAAGATCGGTATGACACAAGTGTTTACTGATGACGGCAGAGTTGAACCTGTGACAGTGATTGAAGCAGGTCCTTGCTATGTGACTCAAATCAAAACAACAGACACAGACGGTTATAACTCAGTGCAAGTAGCATTCGGAGATATCAAAGCAAAGAATGTGAACAAATCACAAGCTGGTGCTTTCAAAAAAGCTGGTGTAGAACCAAAACGTGTGATGAAAGAATTTAAATATGATGACGTTTCAAAATTTAGTCTTGGTCAAGAGATTAAAGCAGATATGTTTAGCGAAGGAGATTTGGTAGACGTATCTGGAATTACCAAAGGACATGGGTTCACTGGTGTAATTAAACGTTGGAATCAACAGAGATTAAAAATGACTCACGGTGTTGGACCTGTTCATAGAGAAGTAGGTTCAATGGGCGCAAACTCAACACCTAGTAGAGTATTCAAAGGCAAAAAGATGCCAGGTCACTACGGTCATGAAGCCGTGACAGTGCAAAATCTTAAAGTTGTACGTGTAGATGCTGATAGAAATTTGATTTTGGTTAAAGGTGCAATTCCTGGACCAAAGAAATCAATCGTCACTATCAAATCTGCGGTGAAAGCTTAAAGGAGTAAACTATGGCGAAACTAAAAGTTTATAATATGAAGAAAGAGGCGGTTGGCGATATTAGTCTGAACGATTTAGTGTTCGATGCAGACTATAACGAACCACTTATTCATCAAGTGGTTGTAGCATTGCACAACAACGCAAGACAAGGAACAAAATCAACTCTTACTCGTAGCGAAGTTAATGCTAGTAAGAAGAAATTATACAGACAAAAAGGTACTGGTGGTGCTCGTCATGATGAACGTAGTGCTCCACAATTCGATGGTGGCGGTGTAGTATTCGCTCCAAAACCACGTGATTTTAGTCAAAAGATTAATAAGAAGATGAGAGATATAGCATTTTCATCTGCATTATCACAAAAAATCAGACAAAACGAAGTGTTCATTCTAGATGAAGTAAAATTTGCTGACAACAAAACCAAGAGTGCTAGCGAATTCTTAAAGACATTTGGTTTGAATAAACGTACTATGATTTTAACTAATGGAAAAGATGAGGGCGTAATAAGAGCAACTGGAAATATTCAAAAAGTTAGTTGTGAAGATGTTATGCTACTCAATGTGGCACAAGTAGTAGAAAACACATATTTAGTGTTCACAAAAGATGCAATTAAGAAATTAGAGGAGGCATACGTATAATGAAAGCGCAAGAAATAATCTTGGAGCCGATTATGACTGAAAAGTCGTACGCTGGCTTCCCAAACAAAGTGTATACATTTAAAGTTAATGTAAATGCAAACAAAGTGGAAATCAAAAAAGCAGTTGAAGAATTGTTTGAAGTTCAAGTTGAACGTGTGAATACTGTAAACTGCAAAGGAAAAGAAAAATCAAGAAATACAAAACAAGGTCGAGTGACTGGTCGAACGAGCGATTACAAGAAAGCAATTGTTTTCTTGAAACCTGAATCAAAGGCTATCGCATTCTTCGAGAGTTTGAACTAAAAGGAGTAGATTATGGCGATAAGAAAGATAAAACCTACATCTGCCGGCAGTAGATTCAAAACCTACAAGACATATGATGAATTGACAAAAGATGCAGTAGCACCAAAGTCATTGCTGACAGAAGTTAAAAAGACAGGCGGTCGTAATGCTCAGGGTAAAATAACCGTTCGTAATATTGGTGGCGCTAATAGACGCAAATATAGAAAAATTGATTTCAAACGTAATAAAGATGGAATCATGGCAAAAGTTGAAAGTATCCAATACGACCCAAACAGAACAGCATATATTGCATTGTTGACATATGCTGATGGTGAAAAGAGATTTATCCTTGCTCCAAAGGGACTTAATGTTGGAGATAGGGTTATGAGCGGAACTGGCGCTGAAATTAAGCCAGGTAATGCACTTGAATTGAAAGATATTCCGCTAGGTGCTATTGTTCACAATATTGAATTGCAACCAGGTAAAGGTGGACAGATGGCTAGAAGTGCGGGTATGTCTGCTCAACTTATGGCAAAAGAAGGCGCATACGCAACTTTGCGCTTACCTTCTGGCGAAATGAGAAAAGTACTTGCTGTGTGCCGTGCTACTATCGGTACAATCGGTAATGAAGAAAATGAAATCGTATCCCTTGGCAAAGCTGGACGTAAACGTCACTTAGGTGTTAGACCATCAGTGCGTGGTTCTGCGATGAACCCAGTTGACCACCCACATGGTGGTGGTGAAGGTAAATCACCAGTTGGTCACGCAGGTCCTGTCACTCCTTGGGGTAAACCAGCTCTTGGATACAAGACTAGAAAACATAAAAAGGCTAGTGACAAATTGATTGTCAAGAGAGCCAAAGCTAAGTAGGAGTAGTTTATGAGTAGAAGTTTGAAGAAAAAACCATTCGTGGAAGAAAAGTTGATGCAACGTATTACTGAAATGAATGAAAAGAATGAGAAAAAAGCCATCAAAACATGGTCTCGTTCAAGCACTATCTATCCAGAATTCGTAGGGCACACAATCGCTGTACACAATGGTAAAAAACATATACCTGTATATTGCACAGTGGACATGGTAGGTCACAAGTTGGGAGAATTTGCTCCAACTCGTACCTTCAAAGGACACAAACAAAAAGATGCAAAGGGTAAAAAGTAGGAGTGAACTATGGCAAAGAGAATTAGAGAAAAATCAGAAAAAATCAAAGCAGTTAAAGACACTCGTCCATATGCTTGTGTTCGTCACGTTCGTCTTTCTCCTACAAAGGCAAAGATTGTTATCGACACAGTACGTGGTAAGAGTTATGATGATGCAGTGGCAATTTTATCTAATATGCCACAAGATGCAGCAGCGATTCTTTTAAAAGTGGTTAAATCTGCTGGTGCAAATGCTGAGCACAACAAGGGAATGAATGTTCATGATTTGAAGTTGGCAGAAGTTATCTTAGGTGCAGGTCCTACACGAGTAAATAAAGTTTATTTCCGTGGTAAAGCACATGGCGCTGATAGAATTGTCACAAGAACTAGTCACATTAAAGTTGTGCTAGATGTAAAGGAGTAGAAGTATGGGACAAAAAGTTAATCCGAATGGAATGAGAATTGGTATCAACAAGACTTGGAATTCTTTTTGGTACATAGACAAGAAAAATATAGCAAAAAACATTAAGGAAGATAACGTTATCCGTAACTATATCCTTAAAGAATATAAAAGTTGTGCAATCTCTAACGTTTTGATTGAAAGGACAAATGATTCAATCACTGTGACAATCACAACTGCAAAACCTGGTGTTTTGATTGGTCAAAAAGGTGCAGGAGTTGAAGCATTAAAGAAAAACGTTGAGAAGATGACAGATGCAAAGAAAGTCAACGTGAATATCGTTGAACAAAAAAATCCAGACTTGGATGCAAAATTGGTAGCAGAATCAATTGCTAGTCAACTAGAAAAACGTGCTCAATTCAGACGTGTTATGAAATCTGCTATGCAAAGAGTGATGAGAGCGGGCGCTGTCGGCGTAAAGACTATGGTGTCAGGTCGTCTTGACGGTGCTGAAATCGCTCGTAGTGAACACTACCACGAAGGTTCACTTCCTCTTCACACAATCAGAGCAAACATCGATTATGCGTGTACAGAAGCTCACACAACTTTCGGTGTTTTAGGTGTTAAAGTGTGGATTAATAAGGGTGAAATTTTGGGTAAAGTTTCTCAAAGTTCAGTAAATCACAAGAAAGGAGAAAACTAATATGTTAATGCCTAAGAGAGAAAAGAGAAGAAAGCAACACCGTGGTCGTATGACAGGTCGTGCTATTCGTGGAAGCAAAGTGACATATGGAGATTACGGTCTTCAAGCTACTGAACCATGTTGGATCACACCTAACCAACTTGAAGCAGCACGTGTTGCTATCAACAGATATATGAAACGTGGTGGAAAACTTTGGATAAAAGTGTTCCCACATAAACCTATTACTAAAAAACCTGCCGACACTCGTATGGGTAGCGGTAAAGGTGCACAGGTCGGTCACGTAGCAGTTGTTAAACGTGATAGAGTTATTATTGAAGTGAGCGGACCAAGCGAAGAAATTTGTCTTGAAGCACTTAGACTCGCTTCACATAAACTTCCTTGTAAGACTAGAGTAGTCTATAAGGAAAAAGGCGGTGAAAACAATGAAGAATAATTATAGAGAACTATCAATTCAGGAGTTGACAGCAGAGGAGAGCAAACTAAGAAGCGAATTATTCAATCTTAGATTTCAACTCAAAGTTGGTCAACTTACTGATACATCAAGAATCAGAATTGTTCGAAAGAACATCGCTAGGGTAAAAACTGCCCTAAAAGAAAAAATGGCTGGAACAAAGGAGTAATGTATGGAAAGTAAAGTAGTAAACCGCAAGACGATTCAAGGTGTTGTTGTTTCTGACAAAATGGACAAGACCATTACTGTTTTGGTCACCAGCAAGAAAAGACACCCTATATACAAAAAATATATGACTTATACAAAGAAATATAAAGCTCACGATGAGAAGAATGAAGCACATGTTGGCGACACAGTTTTAATAGTTGAAACTCGTCCACTAAGCAAGGATAAATATTTTAGACTTCTTTCTATCGTCGAGAGAGCGAAGTAGGAGGCAGATATGATACAACCATTATCAAGATTAAAAGTTGCCGACAACTCTGGTGCCAAAGAAATTATGTGTATCCGTTGTCTAGGTGGCTCAGTTAGAAAATTTGCAAATATTGGCGATATCATCGTTGCTTCTGTTAAAAAAGCTGATCCAGATGGAAAGGTTAAAAAAGGCGATGTGGTTATGGCAGTTATTGTTCGTTCTAAAAAGGGCGTGCAAAGACCAGACGGTAGTTCAATCAAATTTGATGAAAATGCTGCTGTAATTATTGATAAACAAAAGGCTCCAAGAGGTACTCGTGTATTTGGACCTATTGCAAGAGAACTTCGTGCTAAGGGATTTACTCAAATTATCTCACTAGCACCAGAAGTATTATAGGAGGCAGAGATGAAGTATAGTATAAAAAAGGGCGATAACGTACTTGTACTTGCAGGGAAAGATGCAGGCAAAACTGGTGAAGTGCTAGAAATTGATAGACAAGTAGGAAAAGTCGTTGTCGCTAATGTCAATATTCAATCACATCACAAAAAGCCTAGAAATAAGGACGACAAAGGCGGAATTTTGAAATCTGAAGGAGCTATTGATATCAGTAATGTTCAAATCATCTGCCCAACATGCAAAAAGGCAACTCGTGTTGCTCACTCTGTAGACGGAGATGTAAAATCACGTATCTGCAAAAAGTGTGGTGCTTCACTTGACGTTGTCAAAGCAAAAAAGACTGCTAAGAGCAGTAAAAAGGCATAAAGGAGTATGACATATGGAAAAAGAAATTAATAGACGTCATGCATACTATAACGAAGTGGTTAAAAAGGCTTTGCAAGAAAAATTTGGTTATAAAAACGTTATGGAAATACCAAAACTTGACAAAATCGTTTTGAGCCTTCGTCTAGGTAAAGAAAAAGACAATGCAAAAAGTTTCAACACAGCTGTTGACGAATTGAGTTTGATCGCTGGTCAAAAAGCTGTTGTAACTACTGCAAAAAAATCTGTTGCAAATTTCAAACTTCGTAAAGGACAAAAGATTGGTGCGAAAGTGACACTTCGTGGCGAAAAAATGTACGAATTCTTTGATAGATTAGTATCAATTGCACTTCCACGAGTAAGGGACTTCCAAGGACTTAGTACAAAATCTTTTGACGGACGTGGAAATTATAGTTTTGGCGTAAAAGAACAAATCATCTTCCCTGAAATTATTTATGATAAAATTGATGCTGTGAGAGGATTTGATATAATATTCGTCACAACTGCAAAATCGAACGAAGAAGCACTCGAATTGTTAAAATTGATGGGTGTTCCGTTCAAGAAAAGATAGGAGTGAATTATGGCAAGAAAAGCAATGGTAAACAAACAAAAAAGAAAGCAGAAGTTCACAACTCGTGAATACACGAGATGTTCTATTTGCGGACGTCCACACGCCGTACTTAAGAAATATGGAATTTGCAGAATATGTTTTAGAAATTTAGCTAGCAAAGGTGAAATTCCTGGCGTTAAGAAGGCTAGTTGGTAAAAGGAGAAGAGTATGTTAAGTATAGACCCTATCGCAGATATGCTTACACGTATTCGCAATGCGAATGCTAACAAGCATGAAAGTGTGCTTATTCCACAATCAAAAACTAAACTTGCAATCGCTAAAATCTTAAAAGATGAAGGTTTTATAGTTGATTATAAATCTAGTGTTGAAAATGGAATTAATATGATTGAAATCACACTAAAATATGGTCCTAATGGAGAAAAAGTTATCCAAGGACTTAAACGAATCAGCAAACCGGGATTAAGAATTTATGCTAACACTGAACAATTACCAAGAGTTCTTAACGGTTTAGGAATTGCAATCGTTTCAACCAGCAAGGGCATCATTACAGATAAAGATGCTAGAAAATTAAATGTAGGCGGCGAAGTGCTTGCCTATGTATGGTAGTGAGGTGAGTTATGTCAAGAATTGGAAAATTACCTATCTCAATACCTGCTGGTGTCACAGTTGAAATAAAAGACAATGTTGTAACTGTTAAAGGAGGAAACACAACCCTCACTCAAGCGTATTCAAAAAATGTTACTGTTGAAGTGAAAGATAATACGATTTTGGTTACTCGCAATGATGACACAAGAGATTCTAATGCTAAACAAGGCTTGTATCGTCAATTAATCAATAATATGGTTATTGGAGTAAAAGACGGCTTTAAAAAATCTTTGACGGTTCAAGGAGTCGGTTACAAAATTTCAAAACAAGGTAAAAAATTAGTAATGAATTTGGGATTGAGTCATCCAGTTGAATTTGAAGAAGTGGAAGGAATCACTCTTGAAGTTCCAGATAACAATACTATATTAGTTAAGGGAGCTAACAAAGAATTGGTTGGCGAAATTGCTGCAAAAATTAGAGCATTAAGACCTATCGAACCTTATCATGGTTATGGAATTCACTACACTGATGAACGTGTGATTTTAAAACCTGGTAAGTCGGCAGGTAAGAAAAAGTAGGAGGTTAAGTTATGATTAGTAAGGTTAATAAAAATGCTCAACGAGTTAAACGTCATATCAAATTACGTCACGACTTAACAGGTACAAGCATCCGTCCTAGATTGTGTGTATATAGGAGTTTGAATCATATTTATGCACAAATTATAGACGATACTAAAGGAAAGACTTTGGTTGCTTGCAATACTACTCAAAAAGAGATACAAGAAAAAGTAAAAGGTATGACTAATAAAGAACAAGCAAAATTTGTTGGTAGCGAGATCGCTCGTCTTGCCAAGAAGAAAAAGATTGAAGAAGTAGTGTTCGATCGTGGCGGATACCTTTATACAGGAAGAGTAAAAGAACTTGCTGACGGTGCTAGAGCCGCTGGCTTGAAATTTTAAGGAGAAATTATGGCACAACAAAAACGTGAATTTAGAAAACCAAGGGTTGAAGAAAAAGACGAATTTGACAAGAAGATGCTCGATGTTAGACGTGTAACTAAAGTTGTCAAAGGTGGACGTACTATGCGTTTCTCTGCTCTTGTTGTAGTTGGAGATAAAAAAGGTAGAGTAGGAATGGGAATTGCTAAAGCTAGCGAAGTGCCTGCTGCTATTGAAAAGGCAACTAAAGCAGCTAAAAAAGCACTTATCAATGTTCCTATCATCGAAGGCACTATTCCACACGAAACTATCGGTAAATTTGCTAAAACTAGTGTCAAAATGCTCCCTTCTAAAAAAGGTAGTGGTTTGATCGCTGGTGGTGCTGCTCGTACAGTTTTTGAAATGGCTGGTTTCACTGATATTAGTGCAAAGATTTATGGTTCTACTGATAAAATCAACGTGGTTAGAGCAACTTTAAATGGATTGAAAGGTTTGAGGACCAAAGAACAAGTTGCTATGCTACGTGGAAAATCAGTTGAAGAAATATAGGAGGACTTATGGCAAAGAAACAAGAAAAGACTATCAAAGTGACTTTAGTCAAAAGTGCAACTGGTTTTGACAAACGTCAAGCTAAGATTTTAGAAGCTTTGGGCTTTAGAAAACTTGGTCAGACAAGAGTCCTTCCAGATAATGATTGCATACGAGGCAGTATCTTCAAAGTAAAACACTTGTTAAAAGTGGAAGAAGACGCATAAAGGAGAAAATTATGTATATACACGATTTAAAAAATGCAGAAGGAGAAAAGACCAGCAAAAAAAGACTTGGTAGAGGTATCGGTAGCGGAATTGGTAAAACTTCAGGCAAAGGACACAAAGGTCAGAATGCTAGAAGTGGTGGCGGTGTTCGTCCAGGCTTTGAAGGTGGTCAAAATCCATTATATAGAAGAATACCTGCTCGTGGATTTAGCAATGCTAAGTTCAAAAAAGTGTATTCAGTGGTAAATGTGAGCAGTTTAAACAATTTTGAACCTAACACTACTGTAGATGCTGAAAAACTTTTAGAAACAGGCGTTTTGTCAAAAATTGAAAAAGATGGCGTTAAAATTTTAGGCAATGGAGATTTGTCTGTTGCTTTAAAAGTTGTGGCAAATAAATTTACCGCACAAGCGAAAGAAAAGATTACAGCACAAGGTGGCAGTGTAGAGGAGGTATAATGTTTAAGACATTAGCTGACGCATTTAAAATCAAAGAAGTAAGAAACAAGTTGATTTTGACTTTGGTTTTGCTCTTTGTTTATCGTCTAGGCTGTTGGTTGCCAATACCTGGCATAAACAGCGAAGCACTTGGCGTCAATGTTAAAGGAAGTACATTTTTGAGCTTGCTAAGCTCAGTGAGCGGTGGTGCGCTTGCCCAAGGTTCATTCTTAGCGCTCGGTGTTTCTCCTTATATTACAGCGTCAATTATCATTCAATTGCTCGCTGCAGTTATTCCTAGTTGGCAACGTCTATCCAAAGAGGGTGCTGACGGAAGAAAGAAAATCAGTTTGTATACAAAGATTGCTGCTTTGATTATCGCTCTTGCTCAGGCAATAGGAATCGCAGTAGGATTTGGTACGGCTGGTAGCGCACATATTGAAATATTTGGCGGAAGCGAAGTGCTATGCTATACATTTATTGTTATCATGCTAGTTGCAGGTGCAATGTTCACTGTATGGCTAGGCGAAAAAATTACAGAAATTGGTATCGGTAATGGTATGTCATTATTGATATTTGTAGGTATTCTATCCAGTGCTGCTAGTGCTATTATGGGTAATTTCCAAAACTTATTCGTTGGTGGGGAAACTACTCAGACAGCAATTTGGCAATTAGTTTTGTTCCTTGTAGCATTGATTGCAATCTTTGCTCTCGTTGTATTTGTTGACGGCGGAGAACGTAAGGTTGGAGTTCAATATGCAAAACAAATGAAGGGTAGAAAACTATATGGTGGTCAATCCACCTATATCCCTATTAGAGTGAATGCAAATGGCGTTATGCCAATTATATTTGCAAGTGCTTTACTCACTTTCCCACAATTATTGATGAGTATTTTTGATTCAGATTCAAGCAGTGGATTTGTTCAGTGGTGGAATACTTGGATAGGTGCGGGCAGTTGGGTTTATGCAGTATTGTTGGCACTTTTAATCTTGGCATTTGCATACTTCTATACTATGATAAACTTTGATACTGATGAGATTAGTAGGCAAATTCAACAAAATGGTGGTTTTATTCCAGGGATTCGTCCAGGAAAACCTACATCACAGTATTTGAGTAGTATCAACAAACGTATAACATTATTTGGTGCTATATTCTTGGCGTTCATGGCATTGATTCCTACATTGGTATTTACCGGAATTGGTGCAAGCGGATTGAATAGTGCATTCAGTGCTACTGGTATGCTGATTGTCGTTTCGGTTGCGCTTGAATTCAACAAGCAATTAGAAGCTCAAATGATGATGAAAAATTATAGAGGATTTTTGAAATAGGGGTGAAAATGAATATTGTTCTATTGGGTATTCAAGGTTCAGGAAAGGGAACATTGGTGCAGGACTTATCAAACAAATTGGACTTTACATTAATTTCAGTCGGTGCATTGCTAAGAGATGAGATTGCAACGGGCTCAAAACTCGGTAAAATTATCAAATCAAAGACTGATAAAGGTGAATTGGTAGATTTGAGTATTGTCATGGATACAATCAATAAAAAGTTGTCTACAAACAAAAAATCGATTGTCATTTTTGATGGTTTTCCTAGGAGTAGTGAGCAGGCTGATGAGTTAGATAAAATTTGTAATGTAGACCTTGCAATTTATTTAAATTTGAAAAAAGAAGATGCACTAAAGCGTATTATGAACAGACTCACTTGTTCAAAATGTGGGAATATCACTACAAGAGTGAAATGTCCAGATTTAATTTGCCCAGTTTGCAAAGGAAATCTGACAGTACGTAGCGATGACACACCTGAGGTAGTGAATAAACGATTTGAACAATATGAATTGCTTACCTATCCATTAATCGAAAGATACAGAAAACGTGGAGTTTTGGTAGAAATTGATGCTTCCAAAACTCCAGATGAAGTATTAAAAGCAGTTATGAAGGTAATAAAATGAACATAACTATAAAAAATTCAGAAGAAATAGAAAAGATGCGAAAGGCGGGAAAGATTTTGAAAGAAACGCTTGACCTAATTGAGCAATCGATCTATCCTGGCCAAACCAGTGCGCACCTTAACGATTTGGCCTATAATTATATTATTTCACAAGGTGCAAAACCTTCCTTTTTAAATTATGAGGGGTTTCCGTACACGATTTGTGCCAGCGTCAATGCACAGGTGGTGCACGGATTCTGCTCAGATGAACCATTAAAAGATGGAGATATAATCTCCATTGATTGTGGAGTGATTTGGCAAGGTTATCATTCAGATGCAGCAAGGACATTTGCTGTCGGTAACATATCTATTGAAAAGGCAAAATTAATTGAAGCCACACGACAATCCTTTTTTGAAGGGATCAAAGGAATTAAAGCGGGCGATAGGATGGGACACATTAGCCATAGAATTCAAGTTTACTTGGAAGAACGTGGCTATGGAGTGGTGCGAGAATTGTGTGGTCATGGTGTGGGTAAAAAACTGCATGAAGATCCGCAAGTGTTAAACTATGGCAATTATAATTCAGGTGTGGTTTTGCAATCTGGTATGACCTTGGCGATTGAACCAATGTCTACTATGGGAAAACGTTATGTGTATTTAGAAGACAATGATTGGACTGTGACAACACAGGACGGACTTGATAGTGCACATTACGAAAACACCGTTCTGATTACAGATACGGGTGTGGAAATCTTAACTTTATAGGAGTGTTATGGATACTGAATTTTTAGTGGGAGATATAGTAAAATCACTATCAGGACACGATAAAAATCGCTTATTTATAGTTACATCTATTGACAAAAATGGATATCTTGATATAATAGATGGTAGATATAGAACTATGGACAAGCCCAAGAGCAAAAATCCAAAACACTTAACTAAAGTTGGACATGATGACGAGATAATAAAAAAAATCAATTCATCACTTGCAACTAATGCAGAAATCTATAAAATGATAAAAGTCTATTTGATAAAGGAGTAATATGTCGAAAGAAGACCTTATTGAAGCAGAAGGCGAAGTAATCGAAGTGTTGGGCAATACCAACTTTAAAGTTAAGATTATGAACAACCATGTCATCACCGCTTATATCTCTGGTAAATTGCGCACCAATTATATCAAGATATTGGTTGGGGATAAAGTTAAAGTAGAGATGAGTCCGTACGATTTGACCAAAGGTAGAATCGTGTGGAGAGATAAAAACTAGAAGGAGAAATTATGAAAGTTAGACCATCAGTTAAACCAATGTGCGAAAAGTGCAAAGTGATCAAACGCAATGGAAAAGTTATGGTTATTTGCTCAAAAAATCCTAAGCACAAACAACGTCAAGGTTAATAAATTTGAAAATAAGCATAATGTCGCGCGGCAATTTGGCATTATGAGTAAATAAATTACATTAAGTGGAGGAAAAATTATGGCACGTATATCAGGCGTGGATTTACCTAATGAAAAAAGAGTTGAGATCGGGCTTACTTATATCTATGGAATTGGAAGAACCAGTGCTAATAAAATTTTAGAGGCTACTGGCATCAATCCTGATACCCGAGTTAAAGACCTTACTGAAAATGAAATCGCTTCTATCCGTAAATATATAGAGGCTAATTTTGTCGTAGAAGGTGAAAAACGTAAAGATGTCGCTATGGATATCAAACGTTTGAAAGAGATTAGGTGCTATCGTGGACTTAGACATATTGCTAACTTACCAGTTAGAGGACAATCTACAAGACATAATGCACGTACACGCAAAGGACCTAAAGTTACAATAGCTAATAAGAAGAAGTAATAAGGAGTAAATAATGGCTACTAAAAAAGAAACAAAGAAAAAGAAAATTTTAGTTAGTAATGGCGAAGGTGCTGTGCATATTCAAGCCAGCTCTAATAATACATTAGTATCTTTAACAGATAGTCTAGGCAATCTTTTAGCACAGAGCAGTGCTGGTAAACTTGGCTACAGAGGCGCCAAGAAAAGCACTCCATTTGTAGCACAACAGGTTGTTGAAGATGTTTTGAGCAAAGCAAGTTCTTTTGGCATCAACAAAATTGCTATCTATATTAAAGGTGCAGGCACGGGTGGCGGTAGAGAAGCTGCAGTTCGTGCGGCGACTACTTTTGGACTTGGAGTGACAATGTTTAAAGACGTTTCTCCTATTCCGCACAATGGTTGCAGACCACCTAAGAAGAGAAGATTATAGGAGGATTTATGGCAAAAAATACTAGCCCAGATTGTAAGCAATGTCGTAGAGAAGGGATGAAACTTTTCTTGAAGGGCGAAAGATGTCTAACTAAATGTTCATTTGACAAACGTCCAGTAGTTCCAGGTCAACATGGTACTGCAAAGAAAAAGTTCTCTGAATATGGAATGCAACTTAGAGAAAAACAAAAAGTTCGCAGAACATACGGTTTGCTTGAAAAACAATTCAGAATATATTATGAAAAAGCCACTCGTAGCAAAGAAGGTACGGGTTGGGCATTATTAAAAATGCTTGAATTGAGATTGGACAACGTGGTTTATCGTATGGGTATTGGCTCATCTAGATCTGAATCAAGACAGATTGTAAATCATGGACATATCACTGTTAATGGCAAGAAAGTAAACATACCTTCTTATCAAGTTAAAGTGGGAGATGTCATCCAAATCAAAGAAAACAAACAAAATATTGAAATGTTCAAAGAGTTGAAAGAAGCTAAAGTCAATACACCTAAATGGTTGGAATTCAATCCTTCAACATTGACTGGTAAAGTGTTGGCACTTCCTGAACGTGATGATATAGACATGAACATTCAAGAACATTTGATTGTAGAATTTTATTCAAGATAATAGGAGAAACAAATTATGATGGAAATCGAAAAACCAAAAATATCTTTGGAAGAACAAGACAATGGTGCACACGCTATTATTACGGTTGAACCATTAGAAAAAGGCTTCGGCATAACAATCGGCAATATGCTTAGAAGAACACTTCTCAGTTCATTGCCAGGTGCTGCCGTTGTTGGTATTAAAATAAAAAACGTATTGCATGAGTTTTCAACCATAAAGGGTGTGACTGAAGATGTGCCTGATATTGTGTTGAATATCAAATCACTTGCAGTCAAGACTGAAAGCACCGATGAAGATTTCAAAGGTACAATGACGCTGAAAAAGAAAGGACCAGCAGTAGTCTATGCAAAAGATATAGAATGTGAAAGTGGTATAAGTATAGTTAATCCAGATTTATACATTTGCACAATTGATTACGATGCTGATTTGGACATGACTTTATATGTTGGTAGAGGAAGAGGATATGTTCCTGCCAGCGTTAATAAAGATTTTTCAGACGAAGTAGATTTTATTGCGATTGATTCATTGTTTACTCCAGTGAAGCGTGTCAACTTTGAAGTTCAATCAAGTCGTGTTGGTCGCAGTTTGGATTTTGACAAACTTGTTTTGGATGTTCAAACACGCGGTACAGTCAGTGCAAAAGAAGTAGTTGCACTCTCTGCTAAATTATTAAATGACTATGCAACAATGTTCGTCGAACTTGTCGAAGGTATGGACGGAATGAACATTTTGGTTGCAAGAAAGGAAGACGAAAGAACAAAATTATTTGAAAAACCTATCGAGGAGATGGAATTAAGCGTTCGTAGTTATAACTGTTTGAAAAGAGCAGGTATTGATACAGTTGGTGACCTTGCTAAGAAGACCCGTGCAGAAATGATGAAAGTACGTAATATGGGTGCTAAGTCAATGGAAGAAGTTATCAACAAACTGGAATCTTATGGAATTGTCCTTGAGGGAAATGAAAATTATTAAGGAGTGCCAGTATGAAAGTGAAACAATTAGGACGCCCAACTGAAGAAAGATTGGCAATTATGAGAAATCAAGCGACTGATCTTCTTTGGAAAGGTAAGATTGAAACAACTCTTGCCAGAGCAAAATCACTTAGAAGTTATGTTGAAAAACTTTTAACCCTTGCTATTAATTCATATGAAGACGTTGTCACTGTTCAAAAGACAACGATTAATAAAAAAGGCGAAAAAGTAGCACGTGAAGTTCTTAATGATGGTCCGAAAAAACTTGCCGCTCGTAGAAAGATTATGTCAAAAGTTTATTCAGTAAAAGAAGAACGCAAACCGGGCGAAAAGAAAGCAGATTATCTATTGCGTATTGATAATATCAAGAATCCGCTTCTTGAAAAAATATTCAACATTTATGCACCTAAATATGCTGAAAGAGCAAAAGAACTTGGTACGAAAGGTGGCTATACTAGAATTCTTAGAACAGGCATTAGAAAGGGTGATAATGCTGAAATGGCAATTATTGAATTGATTTAATAAAAATTATTATAAAATTAAAATCTATGGATAGTTTATCTATCCTTTTTTATTTTAATTTATTTTTAATGTGATTTTATTTGATATTTAATTAAATTATATTTAAATAAATAATTATTTTTAATTAATAAAAAATATAAAAAATTGAAAAAAATTCAATTTTAACATATAAATTTTTTATTAAATTAATTTTTTTATAATTTATAATACATTTTTAAATTATGTATGTTTTTTTTGACATTTAGTTTTTGATATGGTACAATACTTAATAATAAGGGGTATTATGTCACAAAAGCGATCTAATTTACATAAAGTAGCGATTATTTTAGTATTAGTTCAATTTTTGCTGATGTTCTTTGTGCTTTATACAACGTATGCATGGTTTACTGCAAGTGCACAAGAGGATAACACGTCTTCTTTTGCAACACTCAATATCAATATTGCTTCAGGTTCAACCACAATGACAGATTCGAGTTTCCAGACTACATATTTGCAAAATATTTTACCGGGCAGCACAATTAATTTTAACAATTTATCGGTTAGGAATTCGGGCACTGCCAGTGCGTATACTATTTTGAAATTGAAACTTAAATCGACCGATGCGAGCAACAGTTTTACTTTCATACAATATTACAATCTTGATGGTGAAAGAATTGACAACTTAAACTTATCAAATAATACTACATCTGCAACATTATTGACAGCAGGTCAAAACAGGACAATGAATTTGTCATATACATTTGATGGGATGGAATTTTCGAATGCATATAAATTAAATACTGTAGAGGTCACTTTTACGGCGCTTGCGATTCAATCAAGTTTGCCTGATGACACCACGGGTACATATTCTACAGACGCTTTGTATGCAATTGATTTTTTGATAAATGAAGTTGATACAGATACGGATAGTGCAACTTACACTCGACTTGACTATATTATCACGAGTGGTGGAAGTAATTCACCATACATCTTGCTTGATTATTATGCAAATCAAAACACTTGTGCAGAAATCAAATACATGGCGACATCAACTGGCGGTTGGATATTTGGCGCAAGAGCTGCAATGAACAGTCATGCATTTGGACTGTTTTATAGTACACATACTGCCATTTGGCCAATTTGGGGAACTCAGTCACATAGTCAATACGCGGTGTCAAATATGCAAAATACCATTCAAGTAGATACGTTTTTGTATAACGAATTTTATAAAAACGGATCACTTAGCCATACATTTACAGCAAGCGATTGGACCACAGATCAGGTTTATTCAGGTCATCAAATGACACTGTTTACTTTGATGAACGGGTCGAGTCCGGACAATAGACATTTTGGTGGACACTTTTATTACTTGCGTGTATGGGATGATGAGGGAGAACAAATGAATTTGATTCCTGTTGCAGATAGCAGCGGCACAATTTGTGTGTATGACACAATTAATGAAGTGTTTTATTATAGTGAAAATTCGGGGACTTTCAGTTATTCTTTATAGTCAAACTTAATTTAAAAATTTAATTTCATATAAAAAATCTGCGTAAAGTTTACGCAGATTTTTGTTAATTTATTTTTTCTTTTGAAATTTGCCATCTTTTTTGTGCACAATATAACTCATATCATTGCTTTCACTGAGTTCTTTTACTCTTTTCAACGCTTCATCCTTGGTTGGATAGGATGAAATGACACGTTTTGCTCCATCCTTTTTTATTTGCCATGTTCGATCTTCTTTGTTGTATAGAACTCGATAAATTGCTTTCTTTTCCTTATCTTCGTTCATAACTCACTCCTTAAAAATATAATATATTTAATTATATCAAATTATTTTTCTTTTTTCAATAGAATTCGACAAAAATATATATATTTTACTATTGACAAGCATATATTATTGTGTTATTATCGCACCACGTCTATGGAGGGAATATGAGTTATAATGACAATTTTGAAGGCGGAAGAAAACCAATAATTATTGGAGAATATGGGGATTATAAAATCACGTTTGTATCTGGTAAAAGTATGCAAGTCAAAGACATTATTGTATACAAGGATTTTTTAGCTATACAAAGCAACAAGACAGATAAATGGAAGATAGCAGATAGATTTGGAAATCTTAGCGAAACTTTTAGTGAAATTTTAGGCTTTGAAGATGGTTTTTTTGTTGCAAAAGACGCAAACGATGGTACGATTAAATTTAGAGATTTGATTGGTCGAACCTCGGACAAAAAAACTGATTCTGGTAAAGCGTTTTACAAGTTTACTAATGGAGAAATTGACATATCAGATTTTGAGACGTACTGGTTCAAAGACGTCAGATATTTGCTCGCTGTAGTGCAAGAGGAAGTGGGCAAAATTGTGTCCCAAAATCCTGCAGAATTCAACAGTTCAATCAAGCACCATTTACTAACTCAATATATCACTAAGCAGCTTCAAGAGACTATCAACAATCATTTTATTACAATTTAATTAAAAAATAAAAATTGACAGCTAGATTTAATTATGTTAAAATATAACATCAAGGAGAAAATATGAATTTTATTCAGATATCAGGATACGTGGGAGAAATAAATTTAAAGTTTGTTAATGGAGAAATTATAGGTCCGTTTTATTCAATAAAAATGTTAGATAAAGATTTTATTGCTGTTCAAAAAAACAAAGATTCGAAATGGACAATTTTTGATAAATATGGCGAAGAAAAAGGTTCATTTTGGGATGTTAAGTCTTTTGATTCTGGGCATTTTGTTGTACAAAAAGAAGGCAATATTCAATATCTCGATTTGATAGGACGTCTGTATAGCACTCCTACACAATCAGGGATGGATTTTTATTCATATTACAAACGTGAAATTCCATATACAGATTTAGACAAACAGCATTTTAATGATCCAAAATTTTTACATGCAGTGATTGTCGAGGAGTTAGATAGAGCGATAATGTATGATCCGCAAAAATATTCAGATAGAACCAATCGGGCTCAAAAGCAATTGGAGTTAAGTGAAGAAATTTCAGATTGGGTATATCACAACAACGCTACACATAATTTATAATTTAAATGTACTAATAAATTAGTCATTGATTGGCTAATTTATTTTTTTGTCAGTATAATATTTTCTTATTTAAAATTTATTAAAATTTTATTTAAATGTTAATAATAAATTCATAAAACTATTGACAATTTACTCAGTATTTTATATAATTAATCTGTTATAGACTTAATGCTGCTTTGTCTATACTGGCGTTAGCCATAAGAGGTTGCAAATATTTTAAGGAGGGTATAATGCCTACAGTTAATCAATTAGTTAGAAAAGGTAGAGTAAAACAGGTTGCGAAAAGTCAATCTATTCTTTTAGATGAATGCCCACAAAAACGTGGGGTTTGTTTGACTGTCACAACTACTACACCTAAAAAACCTAACTCTGCTTTACGTAAAATTTGTAGAGTTCGTCTATCTAATCGTAAAGAAACTACTTGTTATATCCCGGGAGAAGGTCACAATCTTCAAGAACACAATGTTGTGCTTGTTCGTGGTGGTCGTGTTCCTGATCTACCAGGTGTTAGATATCATGTGGTTCGTGGCGCTTTAGATACAGCCGCTGTGCAAAAACGTAAACAAGGCAGAAGCAAATATGGCGCAAAACGTCCTAAATAGACATTTTAGTAAAAATATTTATTTATTATAGGTAAAATCAATTTACCTATTTTAATTGATAGAAATTTAATAATTTTGATTAAAAATTGTTTATTATAATTTATTTAAATTGTTATAATCAAATAGCAATGTTATATTAATTTATCATAAAAAGAAAAAGGAGATAAATATGTCAAGAAGAAATGCGGCTGTGAAAAGAGAAGTGTTGCCTGATCCTATGTACAATTCCACATTGGTATCTAAGATCGTAAACCAAGTGATGTATGACGGAAAGAAAGGTTTAGCTCAATCAATTGTATACAGTGCAATGAAAACAGCTGGTGAAAAATTAAATGAAGATGCTTTGCAAGTTTTATCAACTGCTATTGAAAATATCAAGCCAAAATTGGAGACAAAAGCTAGACGTGTGGGTGGAGCCAACTATCAAGTTCCACTTGAAGTCAGCGCAGATAGACAACAAACTTTAGCAATTCGTTGGTTAGTTATGTGTGCTAGAAAGCGTAACGAACGTGGTATGGAAGCTAGACTTGGCGCTGAAATCGTAGATGCATACAACCAAGCTGGTGGAGCAATTAAGAAAAGAGATGATATGCATAGACAAGCGGAAGCAAACAAGGCATTCGCACACTATCGCTGGTAATTATTAGGGGGAAATTATATGGCAAGACAAGTTCCATTAGAAAAAATTAGAAATATCGGTATCATGGCACACATTGATACTGGTAAAACTACCACAACTGAACGTATACTTTTCTATACAGGTATCAATCATAAACTTGGTGAAGTGCATGACGGTCAGGCAACTATGGACTGGATGGCACAAGAACAAGAACGTGGTATTACTATTACTTCTGCTTGTACTACTTGTCAATGGCAAGATTGTACAATCAATATTATTGATACCCCAGGACACGTTGACTTTACAGTTGAAGTTGAACGTTCATTGAAAGTTTTGGACGGTGCAGTTGCTCTATTTAGTGCACGTGCTGGTGTTCAAGCTCAGAGTGAAAACGTTTGGCGTCAAGCATCAAAATTCAATGTTCCTCGTATATGTTTTATAAACAAAATGGACATCAATGATGCTAATTTCTTAAAAGCTGTTAAGAGCATTCGTGAAGTGTTGGGTGCAAATGCTGTTCCTATTCAACTTCCTATTGGTGAGGCAGAGACTTTCAAAGGTATAGTTGACTTAATCAAGATGAAAGCATATGTATTCTATGATGACCTTGGAAAAGATTATCGTGAAGAAGAAATTCCAACTGATATGCTAGCTCAGGCACAAGAATATAGACAAAAAATGATAGAAGCAATCGCCGAAACAGACGATACGTTATTAGACAAATTCTTCTCAGGAGAAGAAATTTCAAACGATGAATTGAAAAAAGGTCTAAGAAAAGCTACATGTACTCTTAAAATTTTCCCTGTACTTTGTGGAACTGCTGCAAAGAACAAGGGTATTCAAGAATTGCTTGATGCAGTTGTTGACTATATGCCTAGTCCTATTGACGTTCCACCAATCAAAGGTATGCTTCCAGACGGAACAGAAGTTGAGAGAAACAATAGTGATAATGAGCCATTTGCTGCCCTTGCATTCAAGATTGCTACAGACCCATATGTTGGTCGTATCACATTCATCCGTGTATATAGTGGAAAACTTGAAGCAGGTAGTTATGTATTGAATTCTACTAAGGATAAGAAAGAAAGAATTGGTAGATTGCTACACATGCACGCAAATAACAGAACAGATATTCCAGAAGTTTTGGCAGGAGATATATGTGCTGTCGTAGGACTAAAAAATACGGGTACTGGTGACACATTGTGTGACGAAAATCATCCAATCAAACTTGAAGAAATGGAATTCATGAAACCAGTTATCGAAGAGGCTATTGAGCCAAAAGATAAACAAGCACAAGAGAAATTGGGTATTGCAATTGCAAAACTTATGGAAGAAGATCCTACATTTAAATCATACACCAATGACCAAACAGGGCAGACAATTATCGCAGGTATGGGAGAATTGCACCTTGACATTTTGGTAGACAGAATGAAGAGGGAATTTGGCGTTGAAGTAAACGTTGGTAAACCACAAGTTGCATACAAAGAAACTATTCGCCGTGCAGTTGAGGCAGAAGGAAAATATATCAAACAATCAGGTGGTCGTGGACAATACGGTCACTGTAAAATCAAGATGGAACCACTTCCTAGAGATAAAGGATATATTTTCGAGAGTGCCATTGTCGGTGGTGCTATTCCTAAGGAATTCATTCCACCAATTGACGCAGGTATTCAAGAAGCGAAAAAGTCAGGAGTGCTCGCTGGATATGAAACTATTGACTTTAAAGTGACTGTATTTGATGGTTCGTTCCACGATGTCGACTCAAGCGAAATGGCGTTCAAGATCGCTGGGTCTATGGCATTTAAAGAAGGTATGAAAAAGGCAGATCCAGTATTGCTCGAACCAATCATGAAAGTGGAAGTAAATGTTCCAGATGAATATCTTGGCACAGTTATGGGCGGAATCACTTCTCGTCGTGGAATATTGTCAGGAACAGAGGCAAAATTTGGCACTCAAGTGATTCATGCAGAAGTTCCATTATCTGAAATGTTTGGTTATTCTACAGACCTTCGTGGTTCAACTCAAGGTCGTGGAACATATACAATGGTGTTTAGTCATTATGCTGAATGTCCAAAGAATGTTTCAGATAAAATTATTGGAGATAGAAAAAAATTAACTGAATAAATTTATTAAAAAATGTGTATTATTTGCTTGACTTTAATCAAGCAATTAAAGTAAAATATTAGAGTATAAATTATTAAAGGAGAATTAAATTATGGCAAAAGCTAAATTTGATAGAACCAAACCACACGT
>CAMLYK010000006.1 GCA_946491735.1 uncultured Clostridia bacterium
TTATTAAAAATCAAATATTTTATATTTATCAATGGTATTTTCTAATTTGCAATAATTAAATAATTATGATATAATAAAAATATGAAACTAGTGGCTGAAAACAGACGTTCAAGATTCGAATATGAATTGTTGGACAAATATGAAGCGGGAATAGTGTTGACTGGAGATGAAATCAAGGCGGTCAGACTAGGTCATTTTTCAATCAATGATTGCTATGGATTTATTAAAAACGATGAATGCTATTTGCGCAATAGTTATATCAAAGAATATGCAAATTCGTTTGATTCGTCTAGAAACAATGAAACTACTAGACGCGATAGAAAACTACTGTTGCACAAACAAGAGATTGAAAAAATTAAAAAAAAGATTGAAACAGAACATTTGACTCTTGTTCCAACAAAAGCATATTTTGTAGGTAGCAATTTGAAAGTTGAGATTGCGGTAGCACGAGGGAAAAAATTGTATGATAAAAGAGAAACTATAAAGCAAAGAGAACTGGATAGACAGAATAGAAATCAATAAAATTGTTTAAGAGGTAGTTTATGGATAAAGACACTGAGAAGAGATACAGAGATCTATTGAAATCATCTATTAGATTTGTTAAAAAAGCGAGTGAATACACTATTGATTCAATGGATACGCAGATGAATAAAAGTATATATGAATTAAAGTTGAAATATAGCGAGTTTTTAAAACAAACAGAAGAATTGGACATGATAAATCAAGAAGAAAAACTTATAGCCTATGGTGCATATTGTTTTTTGAAACATCATTCAGATCTATTAGATCAGGAGTTCAAAAAAGTCATTGGTTCAAAACTTTTTACATACGCATTCATAAGAGAATTATATAAAATAGAACCGAATTTAATAAATAAAATTTTGACAGGTAACCTTGTATCAATTTTAAACAAAGCGAATGAAAATAGAATTATCAAATCAAATAATTTGAATGTTTAATGATGCATTGTTTATATTTAAGGAAATGCTATGACAGAACTGATTATAGATATTATAACGATTATTATTTTGATTATTTCTTTTTATATGATATTTGAATATGCTGTGCCCAAGTTCAAAAAACAAGAGATCAAAGATGAAGAAAATGCAAAAGAATTAAAAATTGTAAAATTAAATAAGGGCATGGCGACAGGATATCTGATTACATTAATTTTTCTAGATATTGTAGGAATAGTATTTATTGCTTTTCCGCGAATTGTGACAGAATTTTTTGGTTTCAATTATTTGGCAACAATCATTTTTTTGTGGGTAATTTTAATTTTTGATAATGTTATGATTTATTTTCTGTTGACACAAGCTGCGTACAATAACGAAATAATAATTGTCAAACGACCAATAATTAAAGCTAAGATTTATAAAATCTCAGACATTGAAGATTATACAAAAGAAGGCAATTTAAAAATCTATACAAAACAGGGCAATTTCACTCTGTTTAGAGCGATGTCTGGAACTGAATCACTAAGAGAGTTTTTGAATTCAAAAAAATAAATAATCACTTTTTACTTATAATGTGAATTCAATAGATGATTTCGTTTGACTAAAAACTATTCAACAAAGGAAAATAAAAATACCACTCTTTGTGGTATTTTTTTGGTGGAGATGACGAGAGTTGCACTCGTGTCCTAACATAAATATAAACCATACACTACACGTTTAGTCAATGACTATATTCACAATCATTCATTAACATTGACACTGAAGGATTGCTATCCTAATCGTCCTCATTATACACTAGGAAATGCATTATGAAGTTCACCGATATCTGACGCCAGATTTTAGCGTATCGGTACCGCTAAACTGACGGTCACGCTTAAGCAGCGTAAGCTAATTTATTTTGGTTTGCGTTTATTTTTATTCGTCGTAACGAACTGTGTATTTAACGTGCCACCACACGACGTGCGTATAATTTAGATTTCTGCCAGTCGAAACTAATTCATCCCCATACTATTATAGTATATCATATTGAATAAAAATTTTCAAGATGTAAATAAAAATTTTGTTAAATAGTGAAAATTTGTAAATAAATTCAAAAAAATTTAAATTTTATTAAAAATACAAGTGATTTTATGAAAATTTGAATTCTAATCAATAAATATACTCAAATATTTTATTTTTTTTGAATTTATGATATAATATGAATATTATAAGGAGATATATGAAAAAAACTAAAATCATAGGAACAATAGGTCCAGCAAGCAACTCATATGAAGTGATGAAAAAGTTGGTGCACGCAGGATTAAATATTGTGAGGATCAATCTATCTCATGCGACAATCGATGAGATGGAAAAGGTATTGAAAAATGTAAAAAGAATTAGAAAAGAAATGAAAGTTCCTTTGCCTATTATGATAGACACTCGTGGTCCAGAAGTAAGGGTTAAAACTTTTAAAAATGATAGCGTAAATATAAAGAAGGGTCAGCAATTTATCTTCACTGGTAGAGATGTGGAGGGAGATGAAAATGCTGTCAGTTTTAACACTCCTGAAATTGTCAAATGTATAAATGCGGGCAATAAAATATTGGCAGTCAATGGTTTGCTCACATTTAAAGTTTTGGAAGTTCGGGGTATGGATGTGATCACGCGGGCTATGAATTCTGGCGTGTTGTCAAATAGAAAAAGTTTGAGTATACCTAATGTGAAATATAGTACACCATATTTAAACGATCAGGACAAACAAGATATTTTGTGGGGAATAAAAAATGATGTAGAACTGATCGCTGCTAGTTTCGTCAACGGAAAGGAAGATGTCTTAGCATTAAGAAATTTCATAGAAAAAAATGGTGGCGACATGCAAATAATATCAAAAATAGAATCCAGTTGTGGTGTGAAAAATCTCGATGAGATAATTGACGTGTCTGATGGTATTATGGTGGCGCGTGGAGATCTTGGTGTGGAAGTGGCTGTTGAAAAACTACCTGAACTTCAAAAGATAATAATAAAACGTTCAAAAGACAAGGGCAGAGCAGTGATTACCGCTACTGAGATGCTTGAGAGCATGATATATAACAATCGTGCCACTAGAGCAGAAGTCAGTGATGTGGCGAACGCGGTCTATGATGGTACGAGTGCTGTGATGCTGTCTGGTGAAACTGCAATGGGAAAATTCCCTGTGCAAGCGGTGGAAACTATGGCAAAAATTGTGACTGAAACTGAAAAACATATCAACTATGCAAAGAGATTTTTAAACAATAATTATAAAATTGTGAATACCACAGATGTGGTGTCACACAGTGCGGTAAACGCTAGCATTATGCAAAACACAAAGGCAATAGTGGTCTTCTCTCAATCAGGTATGAGTGCCAGAATGATCAGTAGATTCCGACCGTTCGTGACGATCATTGGAGCCACACCAAATGAAAAAGTGTATAGACAGTTGGAGTTGTCTTGGGGAGTGATTCCTGTTTTGACTAGTGAATATAATTCAACTGATGAAATGTTTGAGATCGCAAACGAGATTGTGAAGAAGAAAAAGTTTGCAAAATCAAAAGATACTATAGTCATAATTTGTGGGACTCCGAAACAAAACGGTTGCACAAATTTAATTAAGATAGATACTGTAAAATAAAAAATTAAATAAAAATTTATTAAAATTATCGATAAAATTAATAAAAAAATAAATTTTTTAAATTTTTTTTAATATTTAAGTAAAAAATGCGATTTTTAATTTATTATAATAAAATCGTATTTTTCTTATATTATTTGACAATAAATGATATTTTTTTTATAATGGCAATGGGGTGAGATATGAATTCAAATGAGAGGGCATTTAAAAGTGCGGATTTGAAAAAATTATTTTTTTTAATTACTTTTGTTTTGATTGTCGTTTTGACAATACTTAGTTTTATAATTCCTATTGGATATATCAAATGGAATTCTTTTGAAAGATTTGATATTATTTTGTATGCAATTTTAGTTTTGATTCCATTGGTCATTTTGGCGATCTTTGGCACTAGGTCAATATTGCAAAATTCTAAAAGAAAGAAATTGGCTTTGATCTATTTTTATGTCGCCATGATTTTTATATATGTCTTCACGTTGATCTATGCGACTTGGAAGACTAATGATTACAATACTTGGCTAAGCGAATGGTACGCGTATTACGAAAGTCATTCATTAAAAGATAGTTTATATAACATTATTGATGTCAGCAATTACACTCCTGCGTACAACTACTTTTTGATACTTATGGCAAAATTGGGTTTCACTGATCTATATGGAATAAAATTGGTCACATATCTATTCAGTTTCCTACTGGCATTTGCCGTTGCAAAAATTGTGTCCACTGTCAACAAGACGAAATTCAATTATCTAGTCTTTATTACGACAATGATACTTCCTATGGTGTTGATTGAATATACCGCATGGGGACAATGCGATGCAATTTACACCTCATTTGCTTTGCTATCCTTCTATTTTGCATTGAATAAAAAATCAAAACTGTCGTTTATGTTTTTGGGAATAAGTTTTGCGTTTAAACTTCAATTTTTGTTCATTGTGCCAATATTATTTGTAATGCTTATTATAAAGGATGAAAATGGAGAACATTATCTAAAGTGGAAAGATATTTGGATCGTTCCACTAATGTATGTCATCAATTTGATACCTGTATTGGCTGGCAGATCGCCTTTGGATTTAATCCTAGTATACTTTTCTCAATCAACAGAAGACAATAGATTGGCTGGAGATTGTGCCAATATCTGTGAGATTTATGTATTACTTGGAGCAAGAGGTGTAGCATATGCTATTTTGATGGTTTTGCATTTTATCATAACAGCTGTAGTGTTGACACTGCTTTTGGTGTTCACGTTTAAGACATATAAGAAAAGAGGGTTGACCAAAAATGATCTGGTGTATATTGCAATGCTGTTTGCTTTTTCAATGGTGTTCTTCATGCCGAAGATGCTGGACAGATTTTTCTTCATCGCGTTGATGCTGAGCGTTATCAATGCCTTTGTCAATCGTGATAAAACAAATATTTTGATTGCTACTTTCATGAATTTTGCAGTATGGGTGGGAGTGTGCCATTCGTTCATGTTATTCTTAAAAAAAGACTTGCTTTTAAACATTACCATGAGTATAGCTATCATATTGAATTTTGTCACATTTTCACTCATTATTTATAATACTGTGAAAAAATACAAAATAAATAGTCAAGATAAAAATCTTGAGATTGATGCACAAGACGGACAAGAAAGGATGGCAAAATGATAAAAAAGAAATCGCTTTTAATTTCTATCTTAGCGGTCATTATGTTTTGTATTAGCGTAGTGACTTTTATAATCTATGGCAATGTTGTTTCGCTGATTGCCAATATTTGTGCATTGGTATTATTGGTCTTTGCTATAATTTATTATAGAAAAAACAATTTAACGAAAGTAAATGAAATTTTAGACAACAAGAAATGGTTTCATATCATCTTCTGGTCGATTATATTGGTTGCGGTTTTAGTTCGTACAATAATGTTCGTTGCGGTTCCTGCGGGGTTAAATGTAGATGAAGCATCAATGCTTTATGACGCATACTCAATTTTGCATTATGGTGTGGATAGAAATGGACACTCATATCCAGTATATTTAGAAGCATGGGGAAGCGGTCAGAGTGCGTTGCTCGCCTATCTTACAATACCATTCATTGCAATATTTGGGATGAACGTGTTCTCTGCTAGAATTGTGCTTTTGTTGTTTTCAATCGGTGGAGTGTTCGCATTCTATTATTTAATGAAATTGATAACAAAAAATAAATTTGCTTCACTCATTGGAATGCTGATTTTTGCAATTGTCCCTTATACAATTATGATATCTAGATGGGGACTAGATTGCAATTTATTCCCATATATGTTTTTGTTTTCAACAATATTTTTGATCAAGGCAAACGATAATCAAAAATTTTTAATCCCTGCATGTATTTTGTTTGGAATAACCTTATACACATATGCTATTTCATATATTTTCATTCCTTTGTTGTTGCTAGTTGTCTATATTTATTGGATAGTCAAGAAAAAAGTGAATTGGAAATATTTTATTATTTCAAATATCATATTGTTCTTGTTCGCACTTCCATTGATTCTATTCTTGATGATAAATTATGGTTGGATCGATGAGATTCATATTGGTGCGATTACCATTCCGAAATTGTCTGTCTATAGGGCGGGTGAAGTCGGATTGTCTGATTTCTTTATAAATTTACTTAAATTGCCTGTGCTTTTCGTCGCTCAGAATGACGGATTAACTCACAATTCAATCTATTCATTGGGAGCGATGTATTTTGTATTATTTCCACTGATGGTTTACGGAATTGTAATGTCAATTAAAAATATAAAAAAAGAATTTAACTTTTCAATCTTTTTAATGCTGATAGCATTGTTGATTGGGATTGGCATATCATTATTGTTGTATAATCCGAATATAAACAAAATTAATTATTTGTGGATACCATATATTGTATTTTTATCAATCGGAACATATTATTTCGTATACAATTCTAAGCAGACTTTAATATTCACTGGTGCAACAGCAACATTGTTGTTTGTGACATTCTGTTCTATGTATTTTACAGTTTGGAATAGAGAAATTGCACCACAGTTCAATTATGGATTGATGGACAGTATCCGTTTTGCTAATGAGCAGGCAGGGGATGAACTTATATATTTTAGTGACGACTTACATGAACCATATATCTATTGTTTAATAGTGGATGAAACCAGTCCGGAAGGATATTTGAATACTCGAGTGGTGACAGATGATTACGGCAGAAAGACCCTAAGTTATAACATTTATAGGTTTTGTCAAGATATTTCAAGCGTCTCTGATGATAGAATTTATATAATGTCAGTAGATGAGTATAATATCAACTTTAGTGAAAATTCGAATAGAGAATATAAAATATTTGAAAATTTTGTAGTTGTATATTAAAAATTAATTTTTAATTACTGTGATTGATATATTTGATATTTTTGATAAATTATTTTACAAAATTTACTTAATTTCATATAATTATCTTTAATATATCAAATTATTTATAATTATATAGAATATAATAAATACAGATGAAAGATAAAATTAAATGGTTATTTGATACTAAAACAACGCATGGAAAGATAATGCGAGCAATTTTATTTGTAATAATTCTCGTATTGATTTTTTTGGTTGTCTATTTTATTTTGAAAGCAACTGGTGCATGGGAAAGGGTCAATTCTATTGATAAAATCCGAGATATAGTACAAAGTGGCGGAGTGTTTAGTTTCTTAATTTTCATTATATTTCAGATTTTGCAAACTACCATATTGCAGATTCCAGCAATATTTGTGACTATCGCTGGCGCTGTGATATTTGGTAGATGGCCAGCATTTATA
The DNA here is from genome assembly GCA_946491735.1 of uncultured Clostridia bacterium. Lineage (GTDB taxonomy): Bacteria > Bacillota > Clostridia > Christensenellales > UBA1242 > Onthoplasma. The sequence goes on from CAMLYK010000006.1 coordinate 7,372, forward strand.
ATGAGTTATATTGCGGTAATGATAGGCAGTATCATTATGTTTTGGATTGGCAGAAAGGCGGGACGAAGATTTTTAAATTGGATGATAGGCAAAGAGAGCAGTGAAAAATGGATTGACCGGATGAGCAATGGTAAATATCTATTTTTCCTCATGATGCTTTTTCCAATGTTCCCAGATGATATCTTGTGCGTCGTGGCAGGATTGACAAAAATGAGCTTTCCTTTCTTCTTCTGGACGAATATAGTAGCTCGTGGAGTGGGTATTGCCTGTACTGTATTTTTCGGAAGCGGAGCGATCATTCCTTTCCATGGCTGGGGATTGATCGTTTGGGGCATTATTATAGTGGTAATTGCTGTGTTATTCTATTTGAGTGTAAAATACAAGAATAAAATCGACGATATAATCAAATTGTTATTTAAACGCAAGCGAAAGGATAGCAATAAAAACACAGTTGAAGTCGAGCTGGCGAGCAACACGAATGTTGAAACTGAGGTTGATTTAAACAAAGATCCAAATTTAGAGGTCAAAAATGATATTTCAGTATCACAAGATTTGGATAATACTAATAAAACAAATAATGAAGATATGAACAAAAACTTGCTTTTTGATACAAATGCAGAGCAAGTAAAATCAGAAATTCAAACCAATTCAAGCGTCGAAACATCCAAAACAAAGGATAAATTTGACACTACAAAAGATAAAGTGTGAAAAATTTTGTAATTTATATTAACTACAAAAAATTGCAAAGAATATTAAAATATGATATAATAAACATATAAAAGGATATTATGGAAAAGAATCTAGCTAATGAAGATAAAAAAATAAAGGGCAAATGTGCTAGTTGTGGAGCAAGCATAAAACCAAGTGAAAAAGTTTGTTCATATTGTGGAAGTCCTAATACAGATTATGTAGAGCCTGTTGTAAAGGACATTATGCCACCAGAAGAAATAAAGGATGACGATTTTGACCTCGGCGGAATGCTAGGTGGTATGATGGGAGGCATGATGATGGGCGGTATGCTTAGAGGCTTTAGAGGACATAGGCCGAGAAGACGCAGATAATTAAATTCGCTTGACGAAAAGTTTGCAATATGAGATAATGTTATCAAATGATATGGAGGATATATGGGATTTTTTAAAAAACAATTTTTGTCAGTGATTGAATGGAAAGACAGTAGCAATGATATTATAGTCTACCGTTATCCTTTGACCGACAGAGATGAGATTATGAATAGTTCCACTTTGGTGGTAAGAGAGAGCCAAGTAGCTATGTTTGTACACAAGGGCGAGATCGCCGATGTTTTTGGTCCGGGTACATACAAGTTGTCCACTGAAAACATTCCATTCTTGACTAAATTATTGAGTTTAAGTACACTTGGAAATTCTAGAATTAAAGCAGAAGTTTATTATGTGAACACAAAACGTTTCATGGGTTTAAAGTGGGGCACTCAAAATCCTATTATGATGCGTGATGTTGATTTTGGCAACATTAGATTGCGTGGATATGGTACTTTTGCTTTTAAGGTGGAAGATCCTACCAAGTTTATGAAAGAATGTTTTGGCACGAATCCTATATATAGAGTCAATGATATTGCAACTCAATACAAGTCTACCCTTATTCAACTTTTGACAGATGCAATAGGGGAGAGCAAGTTGTCTGCTCTAGATCTTGCGGCTCATTATAGCGATTTGGCGGATATTGTAGAGAAAAATAGCGTTGAAGAGTTTGCTCCAATTGGACTCAAATTGTCTAATTTCGTCATTGAAAATTTATCTTTGCCAGAGGATGTTGAAAAGATGCTTGACGAGAGGACAAAGATGGGTGTCATCTCTGACAAGATGGGTACATATACACAGTATAAAGCAGCGAACGCTATGGGAGATATCGCAAAGAATCCTAGCGGTGGCGGATTGGCTGGTCTTGGAGTTGGTTTGGGCGCAGGATACAATATGGGTAATTTATTTACAGAATCTATTGCAGGTGCCAAAGACAACAAACGTCAACAAGTCATTCAATGCGTCAATTGCGGTGCAAGCATTCCGGGAAAATCAAAATTCTGTCCAGAATGTGGGGCAACACAGGCACTGTCTTGTCCAAAATGTGGTGAACCGATCAGCAAGGGAAGCAAATTTTGTGTCAATTGTGGTGAAAAACTCGATGTGAAGAAAAAAGTTTGTCCAAAATGTGGCAAAGAACTTGGAGCAAAAGCAAAGTTTTGTCCAGATTGTGGCGAAAAAATAAAGTAATTGAGAGGGTGTTTTATGGGATTGTTTAGTTATAGAGAGAAAAGATATGGGAAATTTACTTTTGTGCTAGTCGCATTGGTAATTTTGGCTCTGGCAGGTGGAGCTATTTATGGCGGCATTTATGCAGTTATGCATATGGCACATTGGTCAAAATATATCATAATTACAGTGGCATCTATAATTGGATTAATTTTAGCACTTTTAGGAATATTTTTGATCTTGTTTTCATTCAGCCTAATTGGCTCATCTAAAAGTGTGCGCGATGGCAACAAAGCTAAAGGTATTGCCAATACCAGACTTTGCGACAAATGCGGCAGAGTGATAACAAAAAAAGCAGAATATTGTGAACACTGTGGAGCAAAACAGCAGACGGGTTTGGGTTTGAAGACTTGTCCGAATTGCAAGACAAAGAACAGTGGAGCAGCTGCATTTTGTGAAAAATGTGGATATGAATTTAAAGATTAATTTAAGGCCTATCTTTACAGATAGGTTTTTTGTATTCTTTCAAATTAAAAATTAATAGCATAATTATCAACCAATATATATAATTAGACAAAATAAGACAAAATCTTTCATCTATTTTATTTTGCAATAGATCTTCTATTTTATATCCTAGTAAGAGGGGGATAGATTATGAGAAGAAAAATTAAAGGTAAATTATATTTTATGGCACGGGACGCCAAATCGCGTATGAAAAATTATAATCGAGAAAAATCAATTTTTAATCAAATACCGTATTCAAAAATTAGTTTCAATGTTTATGACCAAGAATTGTATGAAAGAGTGTGCAAGATTTTGTCTAGCGATCAGATAATTATCAATCCAATAAAAGAACTCATTGACAATAAATATTACAACACTTTATCACTGGAAGGTAAGCAAAAATACATATTTGATTTGAGCGAAAAGTATAAAGAAATGAAGGCAAGATACGAAAAAGAGCATACAGAATTAGCAAAAGTTTCAAACATTTAACATTTTTGTACAAAATTATTTGACTTTTGTACAAAAATGTTTGTATTATTAAAATATGAATAATTTATATTGTCAAATTGATACAAAATATGATATATCTGTCGACTTTATTATAGATAAAGTGTCAGCATTTATGAACATGGATAAACCAAATCTTTTTAGCAAGACGATTGATGAAAGTATAAAAGAAATTTGTGTTGCCAAATTATGTAAAGTTTTAGGTATTAAGTGTAGTTATAATTACAAAAATGTTTTTTTTAGCGATTTTTCTATGTTAGTAGGAGAGGCGGTCGCACGCATTTTAGATTTGCATATCAGCATTGCACCGTATTATTTAAGTTGTGTCAAATTTGATGGTATTAATTTTATAGAAAGCGTAATTGAAATTTTGCAATCGTCAAATATTGAGCAAGCGATTTTTGATGCGTTCAATTTTATCAATAAATACAAAAAATTAATTCCAAATAATAAAAAAGTTTAGATTTGATCTAAACTTTTTTTGCAATCACCTCTCCAGATCCTGCATCTATTAATATACCCAATGTATCACCATTTGTTGATATGACTCCAATGTACCAATAATAATTTTTCAGTTCACTATTAGAGTAGTCTTTCAAATTTTTCATTACAACTTCAATTTTTGTGTTTTTGTCAGAAGTGATATTTTGCAATTCTTCTTTTAATTCTTCATTTGCAATTTCAATTGCCTGATCACCATTCACGCTAAATTGACTAGAAGTGTTGCTAAGTTCTTCATTGAAACTATAGCCAGTAAAGGTAATTTGAACACGCACACTTGCATCTGCAGGAGCACTTTCACCAATGTCAGCTAAATACGAATTATCCACACTGCTAGGCTCCAAGAATCCAGTATAACTTTGATCATTGATTTGCACTGTATAGGTATATGTATCATTTGCAAGTGGATTATTGTCTAATCTAGATAAAGTGAGAATGCCGAAATCTACCATTTGATTGATAATTCCGTCCAATTCATAGTCCTGTTCGCGCGTGCCAGACGAAAATGTGACAGAATACAATTCATCTTCAGCAGTATACAAATTTGTACGTTTTTCAATCAAGTAGTCAGATAGATTTATTTTTGTGCTTCCGCATGCAGAAAGAGAGATCAGGCTGATTGCAAGCAACATAAAAACTAAAATTTTCTTTTTCATATCATTTACCTCAATTAATTATATGTGCTAGTCCAAGTTAATAGAACACAGTTGACAAAACAAATGTCATGTTTTAGACTACATATATGATTTGTAATATATGTCCGAAAAGATGCAACGTAAATAGAGATATTCAGTCTGGAGCATGTGGACAGACGAATGAATTGAAGATAGCAAAAGTGATGCTGCATAGATATGAGGAACCTATTATTAGCGGCACAAAAGGAAGTGGCGCAATATTCTTTTCTGGTTGTAATTTGAAATGCGTGTTTTGTCAAAATTATCCTATCAGTCAGGGCAGGAAAGGGCGATTGATCTCAATAGACGATTTGGTTGAAATTTTCAAACGGTTAGAAAAAAGGGGAGCACATAATATAAACTTGGTATCTCCAACTCAGTTCGCGTATCAAATAGCAGCCGCACTGAAAGTATATAAGCCGAAGATTCCAGTGATATGGAATTCGAACGGGTATGAAACGAGCGAAATGATAGATATGTTATCTGGATTGGTGGATATATATCTAGTAGATTTCAAATATTCGGATGATGAGCTGGCTTTAAGATATAGCAAAGCGAATAATTATGTGGATAATTGTCATGCCGCTTTGCAAAAAATGAAATCTCAACAGCCAAATGATATAATTGAAGATGGATTGATGAAAAGAGGTGTGATCATACGTCATCTTGTTTTGCCGACTCACACATCAGATAGCATCAGATGTTTAGAATTTATTGCAAAAAATTTAGGGCAGGATAGCATTGTGAGCATAATGAGCCAGTACGAACCAAGATATGATGCAAAAAAATATTTTGAAATAAATCGCCGTCTCACGCCAATCGAATATAAACGGGTTGTAAATTATGCACTCAAATTAGGATTGAAAAATGCGTATACTCAGGATCTATCTAGTGCAGATTCAAAGTATACTCCGAAGTTTTGACATTGTGAGAGCAACTTAAATAAAAAACAAAAAAATTATCATTAAATGATAATTTTTTCAGTATTATAATCAAAAAATCAAATTAATATTTTGCAATTCTTCTAATATGTCTGCCACCTTCAAATTCGCTTGTTAAAAACACTTTAACAATTTTTAATACGGTACGGAAACTAGTGAGCCTGCTACCAATAGTTAGCACATTTGCATCTTCATCCTTTCTTGCTAGATAAGCCACCGTGTAATCATACGCACACACTGCACGAATACCTTTGTGTCTGTTGGCAACAATGTTCGCTCCAATCCCGCTTCCACATATAAATATTCCCCAATTCGATTTATCTTTCAAAATTTCTTCGCTGGCGGGGATGATAAAATCTGGATAGTCGTCATCTTTGTTGAACGAACTAGGTCCCATATATTTATATTCAATATTTTTTTTATCAAAATACGCCATCAATTTCTGAGCATAATCATATCCTGCATGGTCACATGATATAACAATCATAATTTTTTCTCCTAATATATTTTTATTGTATAACAAAATTAAAAAAAAATCTAGTGATATAAAAACTTTTCTTATCTTTACAATTATTAATAAATATGTTATAATAAAATTATGAAGATTTTTGAGAACAAGCACTGTCCCAGATGCGATATGAAAATGCCAAAAGAAGTGATGGTATGCCCGAAATGTAGATTGAATTTCGTCAAATTTGATCAGGCGACCAATCAAGAGGCAAAAGCTGCTCTAAAATTGGGAGAAAAAGAGAGAGTTTTGTATCGAAAGGGCTGTTCTAAAGATATAAAAAGATGGAAACTGCTATTAATAACAATATTTTTAGGCTTGTTTGGTGGACATAATTATTATGTAGGCAAGACTCGTAGAGGAGTATTTTTCACAATTTTCTTCATAATAGGGTTAATCAATATAATCATCACAGACGTTTTGAATCTAAGACCAAGTGGAGATCTATGGGAAGTGTTTACCTTCTTGGTGCTCATATGGGGAGTTGTGATTTTCATGTGGGTGATAGACATAGTGAAAGTTGCTTTAAACAGATTCAAAATACCAGTGAGTTTGCCATGGTAGATTAAATATAAAGGTAGGATATGAAAACAGTTGTAGTAGGATTGAGTGGAGGAGTAGATTCGTCAGTTGCGGCATATTTGTTGAAACAACAAGGATATAATGTCGTCGGTCTTTTCATGCTCAACTGGGAAGAAAAAGATGAAAATGGCTACTGCACTGCTGAGCAAGATTTTGAGGATGTCAAGCGCGTGGCAAACAAGATAGGTATTCCGTATTATACAGTCAATTATGCAAAAGAATATCAAGAACGTGTATTCAAATACTTTTTGGAAGAATATAGTCATGGCAGGACGCCTAATCCAGACGTATTGTGCAACAAAGAGATTAAATTTGGCCCGTTTTTACAGCATGCATTAGAGTTGGGGGCAGATTATATTGCCACCGGACATTATTGCAAACGAGTGGATCGCGACGGTAAAGTATATTTGTACAAATCGCATGACAAAAACAAAGATCAGACATATTTTCTCAATCAACTCAGTCAAGAGCAGTTGAAATACACTCTCTTCCCGCTAGCAGATATTGACAAGTCTGAGGTCAGGAAAATCGCACACTCGCTAGGCCTTGTCACTGCGGAGAAAAAGGACAGTACAGGAATATGTTTTATTGGGGAGCGCAATTTTAGACAATTTTTGAAAACTTATCTCCCGGCGACTAAAGGCAAAATTGTTGACCTATCTGGGAACGTGGTAGGTGAACATGATGGCGTGATGTATTATACAATCGGTCAACGCCGTGGACTAAATATTGGCGGAAAAGATGGGTATAAAAATGATAGATGGTTTGTAGTAGACAAAGACGTCAAGACAAACACCCTGATAGTCAATTGTGGCGAATGTGAGGAGATGTATTCAAAAGCATGTATTGTCAAAGAATTTAATTGGATAACGGACCAAATGACTGAGCCATTTACTGCGTACGCAAAATTTCGGTATCGTCAGCCAGATCAAAAAGTATATGTTACAATAATAGATAATAACACTGTTCGTGTAGATTTTGATACAAAACAGCGAGCAATCACGTTGGGGCAATTCGCAGTTTTGTATTCGGAAGACGGAATGTGCTATGGTGGCGGTAAAATTGATGAAATAATTAGATAAAGTTATATTCAAGCGATTGTTACACAAGATAAATTTAGATTGATGGAGTAGATTATGAGTTATGCGTATTACAGCAGTGGGGAAAGAGATGAAGAAACGAAGGAATATGTTCGCCCGAACAAGTGGGATAGCAAGATTTTAAAGTCGAATGAACTTGTGGATGAACAAAATGACACAAAGCAGGTATTTTATGACCTTCCAAAAGAGTTTGACTCTCAATATTATATTGAAAAACAAAATCAGTATTCAAAAAACGACTTTAGGTCGCCGTATTGGGAGTGGTACCGCCTCAGACAGTATTCAAAAGCGGTCTTTGATATGTACAAAAACATAGCATATCAATTTTATTCAACTTTCAGCGAAGACGTGGATAATATAGATTTGCCAAAATTTGTGTTACGTGAGAACAAAAATGTAAATTTCGACGCATTGGCAAAAGTTTTGGACAATGTAGAAAATGAATTGATTGCCCAGTTCAGTCGCAACAATCGAACAGTTCAAGCGAAAATTAATAGGCATAAGCCATTAGAAAATTTGCAAAATTACGGTATGAACACATGGCTAATGTATCATATCCTCAACAAATCTATTGACATTCCGCTCAAAAATGCACTGCGTTTTAAACAGGCTTATCTGCAGACGGATGAAAACAATTCGCTTGATCTGATACGCATATACCGTGGTTGCAAAATTTTACAACGAAATTATCTAATCTATCTTCGTCCTAATTTTATGAAAAATCAAGGGCATTACCTATATGAAGATATGGATATCACATTAAAATATGATGAGCTGGTGAAAAGTCTAGGTGGCGTCACGTCAAATGAATGTGAAGAAATTTTGTCTTCTATCCGTCCTAAAATCGCAAATATCAAGGACACAAGCACAGGAATAAAGAAACTGATCGAATTTTATCATCGTTTTGATGACATCTATCGCACCGTTTGGGAGATAAAACAGGCTTGTCAGGTTTGGCAACAGGAAAAGGGTTGGTACATTTTCTATGACAATTCATACGGTGGTGACGTTGATGTTTTTGTCAGGGGAGAGGGATACAAAAAGTTTTTAGTTAGCCTGCTAGCAAACGGCGAAGATTATGACGAAATTTATCTGTATGATATCAACAAACTATTGAAAGAACTCAACAATGCGCTTGATCTGGCTAAACCGATCCATGACATTTCGCATCAGGACGAACTTGTAAAAAATTAAAGTTCATAATCAAATGCTAAATGATCAATATATATAATTCTATATTTATATAAGTAAATACGTATTAAAATGCGTATTTTTTATTTCTATAAAAATTAATAACAATCTATATTATATATTTTATTAATATTTTCCAATATAATTTTTTGCCAAATTTTATCAATATTTTTAATTAAATGAATTTTTTTGATTTTTTTTGAAAAAAATTTATCAAAATGTTTGACATATATATTTTAATATTTTAAAATTAAGTTATAAATATCCGAGGTCGATGTAGGATGTTTATAGAGTTACATAACTCACAAATAAATTTGCAAATTTGTTTGGATCACCAAACGAATTGAATGTAGTTAAAATGCATTTGCTACATTCACAAGAGATTTCAATATTTGCACATTTAAACTAAGTGAGTAAATAAGAAATCAAAAATGTCCTATATGGACAAGGTTAGTCGAAAACCAAAAGAAAAATTTAAAAAGGGGTAAAATATGACAAAAACAAAGAAAAAGAAAATGACCAAGTCAACCTTTGCCATCATTATAATGGCGGTGGTTATGGTCGCTATGCTCGCATTCGGTGGTACTTATGCTTACTTTACTGCAACAGCTAAAGAAAAAACCACTACATTCACAACAGGTAGCGTTCAATTGGATGCTAATGAAGCAACATTTACAGCATCTTTGACTGATGTTGTTCCTGGTGATTCTTTAACTACTGGAGCTTTGACATTAGAAACTACTTCTACTGGTACTAACTCATATGTAGCTATTAGATTTACTATTAGCGCTGGAGATGCAGTATTGACTGGAACATCTCTTGAAGATGTTAGCGACATGTTATCAGCTACTCCATATGATGGTTCTACATGGGTAGCAGCTTCTGGAACTTATCCAGGTGTATACGTAGTTGCTACTGGTACAACACCTACAAAAATTCCTACTTCATCAACAATCAATATCACTGATGCAGCATTGGTATTCCAAGCTGAAGATGATTGGGTACAAGGTCAAGTTTCTAGTACAAATAAATTGATGAATGCTACTATAACAATTACAGTTGAAGCTAGATCTGTTCAATCAGACAACTTTACTGCAACAACTGCTGATAACGTAGCAGCTGAATTATTCGCATAATTGATTGATTGAAAAACTCGCTAATGCGAGTTTTTTCGTGCCTAAAATCATACAAAAACTTTTAATTTTGTAAAATTTATCTGATTTTTAATTCATTTTATATATATTTAATATCAAGTAAAGCAAAATATTTTGCTTTACTTTATTTAAATATATTATGTATGTATATTTGTTTATCAAGTAAATTTATATTATCAAGCAGGTTTTTATTTTTTTTTGTGGGGGGTGAAAAATAAAAAAAGCCGACTGATATCGGCTTTTTTCAATTAAGTTCTTAATTAATCGAACAATCCAACTAATTGAGCAACTGCATCAGTGTCAGTCAAGTTAGAAGCCTGGATTGATCTTGCTTCCATAGTGATTGTTATGGTAGCACTCATCAATTGCTTATCACTTTGAGTAGGGTTACCCTGATCCCAGTTATCTTCAACTGTTACAGGAAGAATCAAAGTTGATAATGGAACTTCTACTGTAGTAGTTACAGGTACACATGTTGTTTCATTAGAACCATAGATATAAATGTTTTCAGTTCCAGAAGGATACCAACCATTACCACTATCAGCTACAATGCTGTCTGCGCTAAGAGTCAAACCTGAAGCTGCAGTAATTGTGAATCTAATAGCTACATAGTTACCTGTTGTATCAGTTGTCGTAACAGTCAATGTAGCATCATCACTAAATAATTCGTCACCTGGCAATACGTTATTTGCAATACCTGTGAAAGTAGAACCTTCACCATCTACGCTCAATTTTACATGACCAGTAGTAATTGATCCTGTCTTGTCAGTAGCAGAAGCAGTAAAGTAAGCATAAGTACCACCGAATGCGAGCATAGCGACCATAACCACCGCCATTATAAACAATTAAATTTTTTCAATTCGTTATTTTCGCTTTTTATAATATTATATATTATAAAAATTGCACTTCATTTTAAATTCAAGTTCAAAACCTATAGTGAAAATAAGAGAATGTAGAAAGTTTAGATTGTCCCCTCATAAAAGAGAGATGACTGTCCGAAAAAGAAGTTTTTTGCTAGTCAAAAAACGACAATAAAGGACAAGTAACATATAAATTTAAACTACTTACAAAAGGGGAGTAATGAGGGGAAAAGCCAGATTGTCCCCTCATAAAAGAGAGATGACTGTCCGAAAAAAGAGTTTTTTGCTAGTCAAAAAACGACAATAAAGGACAAGTCATCTCTCTATTTCCACTATTTTCAAATCCACTGCATCTTGATAGACAATATAATATCCTTCGCTCAATGGATCTTCTTGATCTATTGGTAGCCATTGGTAATTTTTACCCAGTTCTTCAGGGACGGGAGTGTTGTAGTTGCATCTAATAGCGTAGCAAATGTATTTTATCTCATCATTTTCATATATCGCTCCAATTGAATATTGTTCTCCCTCTTCATTGAGTTTTACGAATTTGCTATCTTGAATCAAACTATTTAGATCCTCATCAGGTGGATAATTTTCGAATATGAATTTGAATTGCGGAACAATTGATTCCATGATTGTGTGGACTTTTGAATTATCATTGGAATCGTTTGAATTATCATTTTCTAAACTATTTGAAACGATCGTTTCGTTTGACGAATCTGTAGTTTGTTCCGTTTGTAATTTGGTTGAATTATTTTTTTCATAAAAGCATTTTTTGTATTCACAATTAGCGCATTTATCAAATTCTTCTGCTACGTCTTCTGTGTTGGAGACATTTGTTTCAGATTTGTTGTCTTCCAAGTTTGAAAAGACTGAATTGTCATCAAAATAATATCCTGCGTAAGTCCCACCTGCTAGTATTACATTATTGTCCTCATTTGTGTCGATGATTGCAGAATAAAAGTCAGAGTTCATATCAAAATCTCCAACAAATGAACTCTCATAATATCCGCCTCTATCAATGAGATTTGCACTGAAAACTTCGTTGTTATGATAGATTCCCAATTTGCAATATCTGCTTAGTTTTTCCACATTGTAGAGTCGTAATTTGCACTTTAATAAATCGTCTTCTTGATACAGAGTCAAAATACCTCTGCCAGTGTGATTATTTTTGTCAATGTTTGATAGGATAATTGTTTTACTTTTCATACTTATATTATAACGTTCAACATTTTTATATATGACAAAAATTTTGTAAATTTATGTTATTTTTTTTGTAAAAAGAATGAATTTAATGTTTTTTTCTGCTTTTGGAATAAAATTTATTTATTTTTAATATATTATTCATTAAATATAAAATATATAGAATGAATTTTATATAAATATAGATTAAATAATAGGTAAGTTTTTTACATTTTGAATGTCAAGGAATTGACATAAAATATTCAATATGGTATTATTAGTCTATCAATTTGGCAATAATATTTACGAGGATAAAAATGAAAAGATTTAATTTGAAATTGAAAGATTTTACTAAAATTTTGGTATGCTTGATTCTAATTGTTTTCACATTGGGACTGGCAGCATGTGGTCGATCTAATAATGATAATTTTACCTATCCGACCAGCCAGCTTGAAACTGTTGGAAATGGCGGCATGGCGGTGAGGAAAGGCGATTATCTATATTTTGTGAATGGGTATATCTCTTCTGCTGATATGGAAACTCAAAACGCCAGTTATACTGTAGGTGCTTTGATGATAGCAAAACTAGATCAAAGTGGTAATATTATTTTGAATGAAGACGACCTTTTAGATGATGAATATTATCGCACTATGAGTGACAGGCTATGCGGTTTCGAGGCAACAGGATTATACATTTTTGGAGATTATTTATACTTTACTAGTCCGTGTCAAGAAAATGAGTCTGGAGATGAAGTTTGGGCACAAAATCGTGTTGATTTCTACCGAATCAGATTGGATAGATCTGGAGATGTCGAAAGATTGTATCAATCTGAAGTTGAACATTCCAATCTTGAATACGAATATTATTACAATGGTTCGAATGTATATTTGTTAGTTTATGAAAAAGAAGCCAATTTGGACAATTCGGATATCACTAATCGTCTGCTTAGAATTGATGCCAATTCAAAAGATGTGCAGACTATAGACACCAATGTTAGCAGTGTGGTGATGTCTGATACCAACAATGAATTTATAAGCAATGCATATGAAAAAATATTTTACGTTCAAGACAATTCTGAGTCTGAAGATGCGGACTATGCATATGTTTTGAAAAGGTATGATATTGTCAATAACAATTCTACTGATTTTAGGACATCAAATGACGATATGACAGCACTATTTGTCACAAACAATTATGTCTATATCACTGATAACACTAACAGCCGTTCAATAATGATGCGTGCTAGTTTAAGTGGCAATTCAGGATTTGAGAGAAGCGGACCTATTAATACAAGTTTGTATTCTACTTTAGTCATGACGCCTGAGGGCAATTGCATAGTTGGAATCAGATCAGAGAGCACAACAATTGAATTCTTTATCTACGGGGATGACACTGCTTCATGCGTGATTGAAGATAGTGAAGAGAGTGTGACGTCTGTCACTTTCATTGGTTTTGCTAATGGATATGTGGTATATTATGATAACAACAACGCAATAAAAATGGTAAGCTATGCTAACGTGATGAGCAATTCTAATGCGGAAGTTATTACAGTAGCTACGTTGAGCGATATCAATACTTCATATTTCGATTTGGACGGTGAATATCTATATTTCTATAAAACGGTAGGCAGTCATAGTTATTTGCACAGACTTGCAATCAACAACAATTTTGATGAATCAGAAGAGATGATTGGTGTTTATTTAGAAGAAGATATTCCAGAAGAAACTGAAGAAAGCGAAGAAACAGAGGCAACAGCATAGATATTGAAAATTTAATTTTAAAATTATACAAAAAATAGAAGTCTAGCTTCTATTTTTTTTCTTTTTCTTCAAATTCTTTTTCATATTTTCTAATTTTTCTTTTGTTATAGGTTCGGCTTTTGTGGCAGTCATTCTTCTGGCAATCATTATCTTTGTGTCGTTAGTCGGACTCAATTCTTTTAGGTATCTGGTCAATTTGCTTATCAAATCATCAAAATCTTCATCAGTTTTTTGAGAACTATGTTGATATATTGTCAATATGTTTGCATTCACTTTTTGATTGTTAGTCATATTGGTATATGTGTCTTTATCAAACGAATATGTGATTTTCAACCCTGTCACATTCGCGCTACGGTATTCAGTACTAGTGGTTTGTATGACATATGCAACGCGAAGTTTTTGCATCAAAAATTCTGGATCAAAATTGATTGAAGACATGAACATTGCCTTGAAATTGTCTATCAAAAATTCTTTGTGTTTAAGTATTTTATCGTGAGGTTTGATCAGTTTTGTAAAGTGTTTATAATTTGTCCTGACGGTGTATTTATATGTAGTGTTGATTTTCTCTGTTGCCATATTAAGTTCAGTAAATTTTCCTATTTGTGTCTTGTATAGTACAATATTAGATTTTTGTAAATCATTGTTTGGAGTATCGTAATAGATAAAAGTTTTCTTAATCTTTTCTTCAAAATGCATATTGTATTTACCAAAAAAAGAATTGAGTTCCAAAACTTTATCCTTTGTCTTTTCACTGAACATTTCAAATCTGCGCTTTTGTCTTATGATATCTAATGCACGCATATTTTACCCCTTTATATAATATAGTTTATTTAATATTGAAAAAAAAATCAAGAAAATGTAGAAATATTTTTATATATTTGATATAATTTTAGCATGATTGATTTAAATAACAATTTTTTAAAGCGAATGCAGTGTCTTCTTGGCAGTGATTATCCTGCTTTTTTAGATAGTTTCAACAAGGCAGAACAAAAGGGTATTTATGTGAACAATCATAAAATGGATACTAAAAAATTTTGTGATATAATTGATTTTGAAATTGAACCGATTCCATACGAAAGCTCTGGCTTTTATGTGGATAATTCAAAAAAAGGTAAACATCCACTTCATCATGCGGGTGCTTTTTATGTTCAGGATCCAAGTGCTATGTTTACAGTGAATGCATTAAAGTTTCGCGGAGATGAAATTGTTTTGGATATGTGTGCTGCTCCCGGCGGAAAATCTATTCAAATTGCAAACAGAATTCCGGATGGGATTTTAATAAGCAATGAGGTGATCAAATCAAGAGCTAAAATACTTTATTCGAATATTGAACGAATGGGCTTGGACAATGTAATGGTCACTAATGAAAATTGCACGACCATTTCTAAAGCATATGCGAATCAGATTGACGTATGTTTAGTGGATGTACCATGTAGTGGAGAGGGAATGTTTAGGCGCGGGGAGGACTACATTCGAGAGTGGAACGAAAATTTACCCAAAATGTGTAGTATAAGGCAACTTGAAATTTTAGAAAACGCAAATGTATGTTTGAAAGAAAATGGTTATTTAATTTATTCTACCTGTACGTATTCTACAGAGGAGAATGAGGAAGTGGTCCGTACTTTCATGTCACAGCACAAGTATGAATTGATAAATATTGATTTTCCATTTACACGCGGAATAGATCTAAAAGAATCTGTTCGACTGTATCCACATCAAGTGCGTGGAGAGGGACAGTTTGTGGCGGTGTTGAAAAAGTTAGAAAAAAATGAAACAAATGCGTATGCACAAATGAATCTAAAAGAAAATAAAAATTTTGAAAAATTTTTGCAAAAATACACTTATTTGGATAAAAAAGTGTATGATTATAAAGAATTTTCTTATATAGTTAAGGATTTGTCATTCGTTAAAAAAGATGTAAACTATCTTTCATTAGGCGTATGTCTTGGTGCTGACAAGAAAAAATACATTGAGCCAAATCATTATTTGTTTTCCGCATATGGAAATACTTTTAAAAATAAAATAGACATTCCATATTTTGATCCGCTTGTTAAAAAATATCTAAAGGGCGAAGAATTGGATGTCCAGATGAGCGATGGCTTTGGTGCCTTAATAATTTCAGATTGTGCTTTGGGCGGATTTAAAATAAGTAACGGTAAATTTAAAAATCTATATCCTAAAGGTTTGAGAAATTTCAATTAAGAGCATATTTATATAAAATTTTGCAAAATTTTGCTGTTTTTTCGTTATTTTTTTATTTTTTTTGAAAAATTTTTAAAAAAGGTATTGAAAATTTATTATTATTGCTGTATAATATAAAAAACCAAAATAAAAAGGAGAAGTGTTATGGAAGCGTGGATGGCTTTTGTTAGCATTGTGGCTATTATTGCAATAGTGTTAATTGCTGGAGGTATTATTGCCTTTTTAGGTCATATGATCATTGGGGTGTTTGACAAAGATAGGTCGGCAGATAATACAAAAAATCAAACTCTTGAATATAGTCAATACAAACTTGAAAATTCTAATTCTGACGAAAAGGAATACGACTTTTCTAGTATCAATCTTGCCAAAGCAGAAAAAGAAAGAGATGCTGCCAATAATGAAGACAAGAACGATGACGAATTGTTTAAATTATTAGATGCAGATACTACTTCAGATGATGAAATCAAACAGATTGAAGAAAGATTGAAAAATTCGGCAGAAACTGAGGCTGTTGATGACAAACAAACTGAAAGTGCAGATCAAGCAGATGAAACTGAAGAGGAAGAAGACAAAGATTTGAACGATTTGTTAGATGAAATATCCACAGGCGTTGTTGATGAAGAAAAAGAAAGAATTAACGAAGAAGCATCTAGTTCAACCAATGAAACTCTTGCAAAATACAATATTGATGATATTTTAAATGATATCAATCAAGAAGAGGAAGAAACTGTAGATGTAGAAGAAGATAATGAAGATGAGGCTAGTGAAGAAGAAACTGAAGAAAATAATATCACTTCTAACAACAGTGAGGAATTGGAAAAGGCAAATCAAGAAATAGAGGAACTTAGAGCTCAGCTTGCTGATATGAATAAAAAACTAGATGAAGCAAGAACTGAAAAGAGAGAAGTTTCTATTGATATGACAGAAGAAGAATGCTTGAATCGTTTGGCTACACTTGAAGACAGATTAAAGGAAGCTAAAAAAGATTACAAGATAAATATGAAAGAATATCGTCCTCTACAAAGAGTGATGAAACAATATGAAAAATATTTGAGAAAACTCAGAAAGAAAGACATGCAACTTGCGAATAAAAAGATATCTTTATATGGTGTCAACAATTATGTAGACCTCGATAAAGAAAAGGCTGAAAATGTTTTGAATGAGTCTGAATTGGTTGAAGGATTGCGTTTGAGTGTTAGCCATTGTGAAGAAGTGATCAATGCGAACAAAGATAGATATCCAATATTAGAGCATACAAACAGCATTCTTGAAAATCAAATTGCCAACCTTGAAGCTGATATTGAAAGTACAAAACAAATTCTTGAAAAAATCAGAGAAAAGAAAGGTTCTGAAGAAGGAAGTTCTGAACAAAATAATTAATAAAAATTTTGAAGCAGTCAGTATTGATTGCTTCTTTTTTAATTTATTTAGGGTAAAAATTAATTTTTCACATTTTAACTGTGGAAAAATGACAATGCTTTAAAATTTAATAAATATTCATCTTTAATAGATGATTTTATCATTAAATAATAATCAAAAATTATCATAAAATAATATAAAAATTAGTATCTAATTTTTCATTATTAGTTTATAATAGGTTTATGAGTTTAAAAGAATATTTTATCAATCGCAAATTGAAGCGATTCAAGAAGAAGTACAAGGTAGGGCTCTGTTTAAGTGGAGGAGGAACCCGTGGATTTGCACATCTTGGAGCGTTTAAAGCGTTTGAGGAATGTGGAATAGAGTTTGATGCTGTGGCTGGAGCGAGTGCGGGCAGTTTGTTTGGAGCCTTATATGCCACAAAATTGAAATATGATCAAATGTACAAATTATCAAAAAATGTTAAAAATACAGATTTTAGAAAGTCAAAACTTGGTTTTTTACCTTCAAAAATGGATAATTTACAAGAATTAATAAAAAAAGTTATGCCTGTGAAAAAAATTGAGGAACTTAAAATTCCATTTTATGCCGTAGCTGTAGATCTTAAAACAGGCAAAGAAATTCATTTTAATAAAGGGGATATAGCGAGTATTGTTTCTGGCAGTTGTGCAATTCCAGGAGTTTTCTATCCTGTAAAATATCACAACATGACACTTATTGATGGTGGGGTCAGAAATAACATTCCTGCAGACGTGTTGAAAATGAATGGTTGCGATTATGTGATAACGGTGGATTGCAATTGTACGCGTGGAGGCGGAACAAATAGTGAAAGTTTTATTACTCAATTTACAACAAGTATTGGAATCATGTCCGTCAATAATTCTAAACGTGGGATAGAATGTAGTGATATAGTAATATGCCCAGATATGAAAAAATTTGCCTCTTTGAAAGTGACTGGTAAGGATGAAATGATTGAGGCGGGCTATCAGGCAACTATGAAATTGATGCCTGAGATAAAGAAATTGTTTTTAGGTGAGTTCAAGAAAAGATAATGATGTCAGCACAAAAGAAGAAGAAAATAATAATTTTATTGGTATGTATGCTCATTTTTTCATTGAGTTGTGTTTTTGCAGATTTCTTTAGCAAACATATTAGGAATTTTTTGATAGATAAATTTTCTATAATAGAAAGTGATGATAGGTTGTTGGTTCATTTTATTTCTATTGGACAAGGAGATGCAATTGCTATAAATTTACCGAACGATGAAGTTATGCTCATAGATACAGGTCCGCAGGATCGAGCTGTGACATTGACAAAATATATAGAGCAAAAAGTTTTAAACAATTCAAATGATGATACAATTGATTATTTGATTTTAACTCATGCTGACGCAGATCACATTGGAGGAGCACTGCGTGTATTAAAAGAATTTGATGTTGAAAATATTTATGTGCCATTTTTGGAATCAGAAACACAAGGTTTTTTAGAATTGACAAGCTATATTAAGAATAATAATTATAATATTTTGTTAAATTTAAATGAACTGAATCTGGATGAGGAGATTTCAATTGAAGTGTTTGGACCGTTTGATTCAACTGATACAAATGACAGTTGTCCGATTATAAGATTGGAATACTTGGAAGTTAGTTTCTTGTTCACTGGAGATATTTCTACTGATATAGAAGAGATCTTGCTAGATGAAAATTATGAAGCCATGAATTCGGATATTTTAAAAATTGCTCATCATGGTAGCAGATATTCTTCAAGTCTTGAATTTTTACAGGCGGTTTCACCTGAATATGCAGTGATATCATGTGGAAATAATAGTTATGGTCATCCAACTGATGTGGTTATAAACAATATCATAGAATGTGGAGCGAATGTCTTGCGAACAGATTTAAAAGGAAACATTTTATTTTCAGTCAGCGTGCTTGATCAATATGATATTTTGACAGGAGATTATACCGTTACGGGTTTGATACTTGATTATAGATTTTTAGTTTTTGTAGTTGATATTATAATCTTGATAATTATATGCTTAATTTTATTTAAAAAGGAAAAGCACAAATAAATTAAAATTAAAAAAATACTTGTTTATTGTGCGTTTTTTTGCTAAAATCATTATAACTATGGAGGATGATATGAAAAATATAACCATAGTAGGCATAGATAATGATTTTGTTAAAATGTTTGCACATAAACTATCAAAAGAATTAGATTATAGATATATTGACGCTAATGAACAGTTTGACAAAGATTTGCTTGCTAATATGGAATATCCAATCTATTTAGTGGATGAAATTTTGGTTCAAAAAGAGAATGTTTTAATTAAAAATTTGATAAAAAAAGAAAATGTTGTAATTAGTATATCTGACGATATGTTTTTGTCTAACGAGCATTATAAATTTTTTGAAAATAGTTTGGTTTTCCTAATTATTGATGAAAAAGTAGGTAAAATTCAAAAAAATATTCAAAATTTATTAAAAAAACATGTAAATTTTACTTTTGATAAAAATGAAATTAGTACAAATGATATAATTAAAATTATTAGGGGATAATTATGAACAGTGAGCAAATCTTATCAAATGAATTAAAAATTTTAGCATTAGAAGCCATTTCAAATGCTGGCAGTGGACATTCAGGTTCAGTGTTGTCTGCTGGCGATATACTATATACTCTTTATACAAAACATTTACTGTCTGATGGTTTGAAAAGTATGAATAGGGATAGGTTTGTGTTGAGTAATGGACATGCCTGTGCTGGATTATATGCTATTTTGGCAGGTTTGGGATATTTTGATATTGATGAGTTAAAAAATTTTAGAAAATTCAACGGATTATTGAGCGGTCATCCAGAAATTGAAATTCCAGGTATTGATGCTTCAACTGGACCATTAGGGCAAGGTGTAGCCAATGCTGTTGGCATGGCAATAGCAGAGAGCATAATGAATGAACGTTTTAATCTATCTCATTATACGTATTGTATGGTAGGAGATGGCTGTCTAGAAGAGGGAGTTGGGCTAGAGGCACTGTCACTGGCAGGGCTATACAAATTGAATAAATTTATTTTGCTATATGATAAAAATGATGTCACATTAGATGGTAGATTGACAAAATCTAGTAATGACGATATGACAATGAAATTTAAATCAATGAATTTCAATGTCTTGGAATGTGATGGTCACAATATAGAGGAGATTGATAAAACGATCAATGAAGCAAAAAAAGAAAAAAATATGCCGACAGTGATAATCTGCCATACGATAATTGGAAAAGATACATCACTGGCAGGAAGCAATTTGAGTCATGGGAAAGTATTTAGTCAAGACGAAATAAATCAACTTAGAAGTAAATTAAAAGTTCAAAGTCCATATTTAAATTTGTCAGAAAAAACAAAATTAAAATTAAATGAGATTAAACAAAAAAATTTGAAAAAATTTCAAGAAAGAGTGGATAAATTCTCACATTTTCTAGATAAAAATGAAAATTTAAAGAAAAAATATTTGAATTTTATTGAAAATAATTTTAATTTCAAAGAAAAAGATTTTATAGAAAATGCGTCAACTAGACAACTTAATAATTCAGTTTTGAATGAAATTGCAAACAAAGTTGAAAATATCTTAGTTTTGTCTGCGGACCTTTCAAGCAGTACAAAAGTAAAAATTGAAAATGAGTCGGATTATTCGGCTGAAAATAGATTGGGTAGAAACATTGCAATGGGCATAAGAGAACATGCAATGGGCGCAATAGCAAATGGTATAGCACTTCATGAAGGTTTTAATGTTATATGTTCCACGTTTTTAACTTTTTCAAATTATATGCTTCCAGCTATTCGTATGGCGGCAATTATGAATTTGAATGTTATGTTTGCGTTTTCACATTCATCCATTTATGATACGCCAGATGGTATTACCCATCTGCCTGTAGAACAGCTAGATCAATTGCATCTGATACCGAATTTGAATGTCTGTAGGCCGTTTAATAGTTCAGAGATATATCAGGTTTATAAATGGTTTTTTTCAAATAAACAACCAATTTGTATGGCTCTTTCGCGAGGAGAAATAGAATATTGCCCATCCAATGATGATGTTGCAAAAGGTGGATATAAATTATTTATCGACAACTCAGTAGATGCATATATTATATCATCTGGAAGTGAAATACCACTTGCTATAGAAGTCATGGACAAGTTGGAGGGGAAATTTAATTTGAACGTTGTCAGCATGTTAAGTCTTGAAATATTTGAACAGCAGAGTGAAAAATACAAAAATTCAATTTTGTCAAAACCAATTTTTGTGATAGAAAGTAGCACTTGTGTAAAATATTTGAAATATACTGATAGCGATAAAATCTTTTCTGTAAAGACGTTCGGAGCAAGTGGAGATGAAGCAAATTTGAAGAAAAAATATGGTTTCACATCGGATATAATTTCAAAAAAGATAGTAAAAATACTAAACGATGAAAAAATTTAAAAAATCATGCATAATAAAAATAAATCTTCACAATATATTATTGTAAGGTCAATCCTTACACATAAGAGAGATAGTTCTATGCTCTAAAAAAATTGTAATATTTGTTTTTGAAATTATATTATTGTTTTAAAAACTTAGATGATTTACGATTTCGAGTATAAAAAACGTCTCTCTTTTTTTAGTCATGTTAGTTTGCTTTAAAAAGTATTAGTTAAATAAAAAAAGGATAACAAATTTGTTATCCTTTTTGTTGATTTTGTATTAACGTTTACTGAATTGAGGTGCTTTACGAGCTTTCTTAAGACCATATTTTTTACGTTCTTTCTTTCTGGCATCACGAGTCACCAATCCAGCTTTTTTAAGCTCTGGTCTAAGTTCAGGGCGGAATTCAATTAACGCACGAGTAATGCCATGACGTAGGGCACCTGCTTGACCTGATTTGCCTCCACCATATATGTTGGCGATGATATCAACGCTGTTGACAGTATCAGTTAAAACAAGAGGTTGTTTAACAATAGCAATCAATGTGTCAAGGTCAAAATATTCATCCAATTTTTTCCCATTGACTGTAATATCTCCATTTCCGACACTTACTCTAACACGAGCAACTGAACATTTTCTTCTGCCTGTTCCTAAAAATTCTTGAGCTTTTGCTTTGCTTGATTTTGTAGTCTTTGCAGTTTTCTTAGTAGTCTTAGGTTCGGTTGAAGCAGTCTTTTTTGTATCTTTTGCTACAGATTTTTTAACTTCAGTTTTTTCTGTTTTCACAGCCTTTTCAGAAGTTTTTTTAGTAGTTTTCTTAACTTCTTCTTTGATTTCGTCTGTCATTAATCGTTACCTCCGTTCCAAACTTCTGGTTTTTGTGCTTGATTTTCATGTTCTGCACCTTTGTATATATGAACATGTTTTGCCATAGTTCTACCGAGCGAATTTTTTGGAAGCATTCCCTTGATCGCACGAAGTAGGGCAACATCGCTATGTTCTTTCATCATAGTTTTGTATTGAGTAAGGTGCAATCCAGATTGATAACCTGAATATCTCTTGAAATATTTTTGTTCTTCTTTTTTACCTGTTAATACAAGTTTGTCACTATTTAAAATAATAACGTTATCTCCACAGTCTACATTTGGTGTGAAAGTAGGTTTGTGTTTTCCTCTAAGAAGTTTTGCAGCCTCACTGGCAACACGACCCAAAGCTTTACCTTCAGCATCAATAATGTACCATTTTTTTTCAACTGTGGCAGGTTTTGCCATAATTGTTTTCATCTTTTTCTCCTTATTAATTAGTCCTTATTTCGCGTTCGGACTGTAGATTTCAATTCTTCCGTGTGGCAAAAGAATCAAATCTAATGAGCAATACTTATTAAGTATATAAAAAAATAAAAAGATTGTCAATAGAATTTTATAAAATATTGTATCAAAATTCATTCAGGTGACAACCTTTTTTGTGATAAAATTTGCCAATATTTATGAAGATATAATGCAAATAGTAATTTCTTACATCAATTTATCCATAATAGTCAGAGCTTTTTTATCCTCTTCACTTGTTTCTGGATTTAACAGTTGTTCTTTTATTTTAAGTTTGATTTGTTCTTTTTCAATTAGGTCTAAGTTTGATAGTAATCCATCCACTAACTTTTCTGATCTTTCTTTGAATTTGTCTTTGTCTTTATCATTTTCATATGTGTCAATTATGATTTTGAATGAAGATAGAGCCATCGAAAATTTTTCATCAATGGTGTATTCTCGTTGAGTTTCGGCATCTTGCAGGATCTGCTGCGATAATTGAGCTTTCTTTTCTTTTTGACGGAAGGATAAAATGGTCAATACCACACCAATTACAGTGAATAGAATGCTCCATACAGTATTGCTTACAAAAATTGATCTCGCTTCACTATTGTTTGCAATTAAATCAAAAATTGTTCTAAATCCTTCGCCAAATCCAATGTTGAGTTCATTCATTGCCAATATTGCTTCAACAAACAACATTGATAATTCGTTCAACAAAATCGACCAAATCGTAACCCAAACATAAGCGATCCAATTAAGTTTGTAGAATTTTTTATATACGACTATAGCGCATGCGGCACTGATTAAGGAAATCAAAGTGGAAAATACTCCCAGTTGATACATCAATCCCCACAAAATTGCGCCCGCTAAGCAGACTGCAAAACTAACTAATAATGCAATCGGTAATGAATTTTTTGTTTTCTCATTCATAAAAGCTCCTAAATATAAAAATAGTTTATCATATTTTACAATATTGTAAATAAGTTTTAAATATTTATAAATTTTTTAAAAAATGAATTTGTTGTATTAATTTGCTATTTTATTATATAAACATTATTTAATCGTAGTCTACATTTAATAGATACAAATATTCAGGTTTGGCAGTGTTTGTTGCTTTGAAGGTTTTGAAAAGAGTCTTTTTTAATTCATCTAATTTTATCTTATTCAAACCGACTTCTAACATTGTACCCACAATGTTTCGTACCATTTTGTAGAGGAAACCATTGCCTGTGATATATAAATACAAATATAGGCCAACTTTTTTAAGCTTCACATTATAAATTGTTCGGACGGTGGATTCATTATTAGCATTGCTAGCACGAAATCCTAAAAAATCATGTGTTCCGCGAAGTAGATGCAAAAATTTCTTCATCTTTTTTATATCAATTTGAGGAGAAATTTTTAGTGCATCATTATATAAAGGTAAGTCAATATTGGATAAATACATCTTATACAGATATGTCTTTTTTTTCGCTGAAAAACGCGCGTGAATTTGTGTTGGCTGAATTGACATTACTTTTATACTTGAAGGTAGCAGTGCATTGAGAGATTTGGCTAGTTTATTGCAATCAAAACTTATATCACATTCAAAATGAACGGGCTGAAAATAAGCAGAAACTTTTGCATCCGTTCTACCGCTGGCAGTGCAGGTGATTTCACTTTTTAACAAGAATGATAAATTTTTTTCTAAAATCTGTTGAATAGAATTGGCATTTGGCTGTTTTTGCCAGCCTGAAAAATCTCGTCCATCATATGTAATAATCATCAAATATCTCATATATTTATTATAACATATTTGAAAATTAACGCAAACATTTGCCAAAATTTGAAAGTTGTTTTATACTAAAACAAAAGGGGATAATATGAAAAAAGTAACTGTGGATGGGAATTATGTTGCATCAAACATAGCATATATGTTCAATGATGTAGCTTGTATATATCCAATTACGCCTAGCAGCCCTATGGCGGAAAACTGCGACCAGTTTGCATATGACAATAAAAAAAATATCTTTGGTAATAAACTTTTAATTACTCAGATGCAGAGCGAAGCAGGGGTTGCGGGAGCAGTGCATGGCAGTTTAATAGCAGGGGCAAAAACCACTACTTTTACTTCAAGTCAGGGTTTGATGTTGATGCTTCCTAATATGTATAAAATTGCAGGTGAAGCATTGCCTACTGTTTTTTATGTGGCGGCACGTACAGTTGCTACGCAGGCACTTAGTATTTTTTGCGATTATAGTGACATATACGCTTGTTTGAAAACTGGCTTTAATGTGATAAATTGTTCTAGCGTCCAAGAAGTCAATGACATTGCAATCGCTGCGGAACTGGCAAGCTTAAAATCTAGCACTCCATTCATTTGTTTTTTTGATGGCTTTAGAACTAGTCACGAATTGAATACTGTATATATTTCTGAGCTGGATGATTTGTTGAAAGTCGTTGATTTCAATGATATACAAGAATTTAAAAATAGGGCGATGAACAACCACAACCCGTTTTCAGCTGGAACAAATCAGAATCCGGATGTGTTTATGCAGAGCCGAGTTCGTAGCCTAGATAGATATAAAGATGTGGTAGAAATTGTGAAGCATTCGTTGAAAAAACAAAGCGAAATTACCAATAGGGCATATGATACAGTTGAATATTTTGGAGATGAAAATGCTAAAGATGTGGTAGTTGCAATAGGTACAGCAGCGGATGTTTTGACACTTGCAAAAAAACAATACAAAGGGAAAGTTGGTATTTTAAAGATTAGGTTATTAAAGCCTTTTGATGAAAAGACTTTCATTGAAAAATTGCCTAAAAATGTTCGCAATATAACTATTTTGGAGCGAAATTTGGACGTAAACGGAGTGGACACATTGACGAGTTATGTGCTGTCCGCTTTGCAAAAGAATAAAATTAACGCAAAGACCTACTCAGGCTCGTATGGATTGGGAGGCAAAGAGTTCACGCCAGATATGGCTATATCTGTTTTTGATAACATGCTCAATAGGAAAAAAGAATTTTTTACACTCGGAATATATGATAATGTCACTCAGACCAATCTTGAAGTTAAAGAAAAATATGTTGATAATCTATCTGATTTTAGCATGCGAGTTTACGGACTGGGAAGTGATGGAAGCGTAAGTTCGGTAAAAAACATTATCAAAATATTAGGAGATGAAACCACGAGTTTTATGCAAGGGTATTTTGATTATGATTCGAAGAAGTCTGGTAGTCTTACAATTTCACATTTGAGAAGTTCATTTTTGCCAATAAACGCACCATTCAATCCTAGAAAGGTCGATTTTGTGATGAACAACAATATCGGATATATTGAGAAATATGATTTGACTGATTGTTTGAAACAAAACGGTGTAATGCTCATCAATTCAAATTATTCGTTCGAATTATTGAACAAAAAAATGCCAAATAAAATGAAACAGGACATCATTGACAAAAACATTAAATTGTATTCGATAGATGCAAATCAAATTGCCAAAGATAATGGATTGGGTGGCAAAATCAATACTATAATGCAGACCGCTATGTTTTATGTTTCAAAAATTTTACCACAAGATGTTGCATTAAAAAATATTCAGTCTTCCATAATTAAGACTTATTCTAAAAAGGGAGATAAAATTGTCAAAGCTAATTTGTCCGCAATAGAAAATATAGAAGACAAAATTCAAAAGATTGATCCAAGCAAGTTTACAATCAATGATGCTTTAGTTTGCAAAGTGCGTCAATCTGATTATTATGAAGATGTGATAGTGCCTACCAGCAATCAGGAGGGGGATGAAATCCCTGTTGGCAAATTCACCTCGGACGGAAGAATGCCTACTGATACTGCAAAATTTGAAAAACGCGCATTGGCTACACAGATACCTAATTGGATAAGCGAAAAATGTATTCAATGCGGTAGATGCACGTTGATGTGTCCGCATGCGGCTATCAGACCAGTGATCTTTGACAGCAATAAGAAAGTGCCTAAGACGTTTACGAGTAAAAAAGCGTTTATTTGTGAAGGCAATTATAGGATGCAAGTAAACACGTTAGACTGTACAGGGTGTGGAGTGTGTAGTGAAGTTTGCCCAGTTAAAGCATTGATAATGACAGAAAGTGAAAAGATTAGGGACAAAGAAATAGCTAACGAAGAATTTATGCTGACTCTTCCAACCATCACCCCATTTACACCAAATACTGTAAAGGGAGTGCAGTTTAAGCGACCTTATTTTGAATTTAGCGGAGCGTGTGCTGGTTGCGGAGAAACTCCATACATTAAACTTGCCACACAACTTTTTGGGGATAGAATGTTAATCGCCAACGCTACAGGATGTTCGTCAATTTATGGCGGAACATATCCAATCTGTCCGTATAGTAAGGATAAAGACGGTTTTGGACCTACATGGGCGAATTCGTTGTTTGAAGATAATGCGGAATTTGGATATGGTATAGCTATAGCCAAGAAAAATGAAAGAAAAAATTTCATCGAACACATAAAGACAAAGAAACTCAGTAAAAAATTAGACGAGATGATTGCTCCGTTTATCAAGCATCCGGAAAATCATGAGTATAATAAAAAACTCATACTTGATTTGAAAAAGTACAAGAAAGGGCATATCATTAAGGGAGATGATAAATATTTATTTGACAATATCGGTTTAATTACTAGCCCTAGTATTTGGATTATTGGAGGAGATGGTTGGGCGGATGATATCGGTTTTGGTGGACTTGATCATGTCGTCGCCAGTGGCGAAAATGTCAATATCTTAGTCTTAGATACAGAAGTGTATTCTAATACTGGCGGGCAGACAAGTAAAGCTACTCCAAGAGGAGCGAGTGCAAAATTTAATATGACAGGTAAAAGCACAAAGAAAAAAGATCTTGCTAGTATGCTTTTGACATACAAAGATGTGTACGTGGCAACTGTTGCAATGGGTGCAAATCCGGATCAATGTGTCAATGCTTTCGTCGAAGCAGAAAAATATAATGGACCTAGCGTCATCATCGCATATGCTCCTTGCATCAATCATGGATATGATATGAGGTATAGTGAGAACCATTCATTCAACTCAGTAAAAAGTGGGTATAATACATTGTTTAGATATAATCCAAATAATGATGAACCAATGCATGTTGACAGTTTTGATCCAACTATGAATTATCGTGATTATGTAGAATCAGAAAATAGATTTTCAATTCTTGAAAAAGTCAATAAACGAAACAAAAATAAACTTTTAAATCAAAGTGAACAGGATGCAATTAATAGAAGAAAATCATATAAAAATCAAGAAAAATTTGATAATAAGAAATAAAACAAATTGATAATTATATAAATAATATTTTAAATAATTGGCTATTGATTAAATAAAAAGATGAAGAAAAAATATAATTTCTTCATTTTTTATTAAAAAATAATGATATTTTATATAAAAAATAAATATTTTTTAA